>JAEZRL010000426.1 GCA_023440945.1 Bacteroidota bacterium | reverse complement strand
TGGAAAATCTGCAACGTGAAGACTTAAATGCGATTGAAATTGGGTTGAGTTATAAACGCATGATGGACGAACTGAATTACACACAGGAACAGGTTGCAGAAAGAATGGGCAAGGAGAGAAGCACCGTTACCAATTATATACGTTTATTAAAACTTCCGCCGGATATTCAATTGGCTGTTCGCAACGGCGCTATAACGATGGGTCATGCAAGAGCTTTGATAAACATTGATACAGTTGATAAACAGTTGTATGTGTTTAAAGAAATTCAGGAGAAAGGATTGAATGTCAGGCAAACAGAAGAGCTTGTTCGAAATCTTTATAAAGCAGAAAAGGGTGATGTTAAAACTGCGGTAAAACCGATGCTGCTTCCCGCCTACAAACGAATAGAAGATAATTTAGCATCACATTTTGGAACAAAAGTAAAACTGGCTCACAATAAAAAAGGTTACGGAAGCATAAGCATAGAATATTATTCTCTGGATGAATTGAATAAGATATTAGACCTGATGAATGTGCAGCCCGGTTAGTAATTATGAGATTTGCCGCATTGTTCATATCAACCTGCCTTGTTTTTTTTGCAGAACTATCTTTTGCGCAGGATACCATCTCAACTTCTGAAGCAAAACCTTTGTTCCAGGACAGCAATCGTGTAATTGTAAGTGATACAACTCCAGTTATTAAAACAGATACAGTTGTAAAAAAACATCACGATCCACATAAGGCAACGATACGCTCTGCCATTCTTCCGGGTTGGGGTCAGGCTTATAATCGTCAATACTGGAAAATACCAATTGTGTATGGCGCTTTAGCTATTCCCGCATCACTGTATTTTTATAACGATAAGTGGTACAAAAAAACAAAGTTTGCTTATAATGCAGTCTATAATGCAACATTTTTGAAAGATAGTTCAGGTCTCCCTAAGATTGATTCTAAACTGCGGACAGATACCGGTTATCTTAGTTTATCAAGTCTGCAGAATTATCGCAACGAATTCAAACGCAACAAAGACTATTCATTGCTTTATTTTTTTATTCTTTGGGGTGTAAATGTTGCTGATGCCACGGTTTTCGGCCATCTGAAAGAGTTTGATGTAAGTGACGATCTTACTTTGCGTGTTAAGCCTACCTTCAATTCATTCACAAACAAACCGGGCATCGGCTTTGTGTTGAATTTTAAAACACCTGCCCATAAAGAATTGAAAGTAGATTGAGTTATTAATCATTATCAATTGATCCATCCATAAACAAAGGCTGCAAGTAAAGCACCGGCAAGAGGAGCAAAAACAGGAATCCAGCTATAACTCCAGTCGCTGTCTCTTTTATTTTTTATGGGTAAGATAAAGTGCATGATGCGCGGACCAAGATCTCTTGCAGGATTAATAGCATAACCTGTCGGTCCGCCTAAACTCAAACCAATACCCAACACTACTAAAGCAACAGGTAAAGCATCTAATGCGCCAAGATCTGAAGTAGGTTTCATAATAAAGAACACAGCAAGCATAAAAATAAAAGTCCCTATAAATTCTGTTGCAAAATTATATCTCGCGTTACGTTGTGCAGGTGCTGTACAAAAAACACCAAGTTTTATATCAGCGTTTTCCGTCTCATCAAAATGTTGTTTGTAAGCTATCCAAACAAGAAAGGCACCGATCATCGCTCCAATAAATTGTGCAAGAATATAAGAAGGAACATCAGCCCAGGGAAATTTTCCCGCTGCCGCCAGTGCGACTGTTACGGCAGGATTTAAATGTCCGCCACTTGCGGCCGCACTTATATACACCCCTACAAACACTGCAATAGCCCATCCAAAAGTGATAGAGATAAGTCCGCCATTATAGCCTTTTGTCTTGTTTAAAATAACATTTGCAACAACGCCATCGCCAAGGGTAATAAGAACAGCCGTGCCTGTAATTTCACTGATAAAAGGAGTCATAGTTTTGGTTTGATAATTAGTTCATGGTTCATAGTTAATAGCTGATTGCCTGTGTGCTTTGCTTACAGCTTACAGTTTGTTGCAAGAGCTTAATCACAGATGTGTGCCCAACTTTGTGCTGCATTTATTGCTCTTTTCCATTCATTAGATAACATCTTTCTATGTGTTTCATCAATAGTAGGTTTGAAAATATTTTCTACCTGCCATTGCTGATGTATTTCCTGTATATCTTTCCAGAAACCGGTTGCAAGACCAGCGAGATATGCTGCACCCAATGCTGTTGTTTCTGTTATCTTTGGTCTTATCACCGGCGCATTTAAAATATCGCTTTGAAATTGCATCAACAGATCATTTGCAGTAGCCCCTCCATCAACTCTTAATTCTTTTACCTCCACCCCCGCATCTGCCTGCATCGCGTTTACTACATCCATAGTTTGATAAGCAATGCTCTCTAATGCAGCTCTTGCAAGATGCGCTGCCGTTGTACCTCTTGTTATACCAACGATCGTACCTCTTGCATGTTGATTCCAGTAAGGCGCACCCAAACCTGCAAAAGCAGGAACAAGATAAACGCCATCATTCGATTCAGCTTTCTTTGCAAGCTCTTCAATTTCCTTCGCTGTTCTTATCAATCCAAGCCCGTCACGAAGCCATTGTACAACAGCACCTGCAATAAAAACACTTCCTTCAAGCGCATATTCTGTTTTACCATTTATCTGCCAGGCAATTGTTGTAAGTAAATTGTTCTTTGAAGTAACGGGATGTTCGCCTGTATTCATCAGCATAAAACAACCGGTGCCGTAAGTGTTTTTTACCATGCCGGGATGAACACACATTTGTCCGAATAATGCTGCCTGCTGTTCACCTGCAATGCCTGCTATCGGAATATTTTCCGCCGTTAAAATATTGTTTGTATAACCATATATTTCGCTGCTCGATCTTACCTCAGGCAACATAGCTTTGGGAATATCGAATAACGCAAGCAATTCATCATCCCATTGTAATGAATGGATATTATACAACATCGTTCTGCAAGCATTTGTAACATCCGTTGCATGTAATGTTCCGCCGGTTAATTTCCAGATAAGCCAGGAGTCAATTGTTCCAAAACAAAGTTCACCGTTTTGTGCTTTTTGTTTCGCGCCTTCTACATTATCAAGTATCCATTTCAATTTAGTAGCTGAAAAATAGGCATCTATTATCAGTCCTGTTTTTTGTTGAATGGTTTGCGTATGACCATCTTGTTTTAATTGATCGCAATAAGCAGAAGTTCTTCTGTCCTGCCAAACGATTGCATTATAAATAGGTTTGCCTGTTTTTCTTTCCCATACCAAAGTTGTTTCACGTTGATTTGTTATACCAATTGCTTCAATATCTTTTATAGTTAAACCTGCAGAAGTAACGGCTTCCGCAGCAACGCCTAACTGCGAGCTCCATATTTCATTTGCATCATGTTCAACCCATCCCGGTTTTGGGAAAATTTGTTTGAATTCTTTTTGTGCAATGGATCGGATACTTCCGTTATGGTCAAATACAATAGCTCTTGAACTGGTTGTCCCCTGATCAAACGATAAAATAAATTTTGACATGTGCAGGCAATTGTTATAGTTGATTTTTTGAAAGCAGCAATTTAAGCATCTCTTATCAAATCTTTACCGGAGAATTGTATGTAGTTATAATTTTGTTTGTTTGGAAAAAACAAATTGATGACAAAAAAAGGTAAGATATTATACTGGATACAAATTTTACGCTTTGCTTACTTTTAAACTTTGCGTTAAAAAACGAGAGTTAGAAAAAGAAAATTTTAGAGGATGGATGCATTAACCATAGATGATATTTTACAGAAATATAGAAACTACTTTTACAAGATTGTTCCTTTCGATCCTGAAAGAGATAAATTATTATTAATTGATTTTACATCTGCTAATAATGATCTGAATGGTGAGATTTTAAATGATACAGAATGCTTCTCGCGGTACATCAATCATCAATTAAAAACACATCATGCAACTTATGGTATTGGCGGTTACAATGAAAAAAGAACTATCTATAGTCGTAGCAATGTTTTTGACGCTGCAAATAATGCAGAAGAGCCCCGCCGTTTGCATTTAGGAATAGATATTTGGGGAAAAGAAGGAACAGAAATATATGCACCACTTGATGCAATCGTACATAGTTTTGCTTATAACAGTGCTTATGGGGATTATGGTGCCACCATTATTTTACAACATCAACTCAATCAGTTTTCTTTTTATACTTTGTACGGACATCTATCTTTAAAAGATATAGAAGATTTATACGAAGGCCAACCTGTTTATGCTGGCAAAGTAATTGCTCATTTTGGTAATGAGAAGGAAAACGGCAACTGGCCTCCACATCTGCATTTTCAGTTGATAAAAAAATATGGAGGGCAGGAGAGGAGATTATCCCGGTGTTTGCAGGCTCAGCGAAAGAGATATGTATTTGAAGAATTGTCCTGATCCTGATCTTATTTTAAACATGATGCAGTATGCGCAAAAAACACAATAATTTTGCTGCCGTTTAATTTTCAATTTTATCTTAGCCAAAAATTAAAATAAAAGCTATGGCAAAACGCAACGACTTCGAATCAGGTGATGCAAGTAAATACACCGTTACAACATTCATTTCTTTTGTAGTAATGCTTGTTTTTTTGCTCTTAATGATGCAATGGCAGGGCTATTTCAAACCCACGCATGAAGCTGAGGCACAATCTTCCCATGAAACACATGGCAATCCATAATTACAATTATAAAAGCGCTTCGGAAATTTTTTCCCATTCTTTGGTGAGCGAATTAGCAGGCATTGTTTTGCCTGCTTTTGTGTACCAGTAATTGGCGTTCCATTTATCACCTTCTTTACGATGCAGGTACGCATGAACCCAGCAAGCCGTTTTATCATTCAGGCTATCAACTAAATTATGTGCTTTATTCCACTCACCTTTTGCATCGTACCATAAAGATTGCAGGTAAACAGATAAATTCTCAGGAGGATTTTGCTGTGCCAGGCTTTCTTTAAATTCATCAAGCGATTTCATACGTAAGTTTTAAAACAAGGCAAAAATAGCAGTTCTAAATTGTTGAAGGCTGAATAAAGAAATTGCTCGACTATTATTCCAATAAAGATTTTTTGTGGGTCACCGGCAATTGTTTTTCATAGCATCTTCGTTGCGTCGCAACACTTCAACTGCATATCAATTCTCCACCGTAAGTTTCATTTCAAACCATTTTCTACTTCATATATAACTTATCAATTTCTATGGGTTCTTTGCACTGCTTGTGTTCTTTGCAATACAATTAACGAACGCTAAGTATTCACGCAAAGATTATAAGATGCATTATAGCCAATAACTAAAAAAATGCTGCAAACCTCGTAAGCCGGATTCTGTTTCTACACTATCATTTATCTGCGATGAACATTACTGTTCACCTGTTGCTGCCTACCCTTCCCGCCAGTGCAAAAACACTGATAAACGAGCAGCTTACTCTCTAAAGAGCAGGATATACATGGCATTACAGCACCTAAGGTTTACCCGCAGCTATTGTTACCAATAACTACCGTGAGCTCTTACCTCACATTTTCACCCTCATCCCGCCAATGTCGGGACAGTTATTTTCTGTGGCACTTTCTGTTCCTATTTAGTAGGACCCGGCTATTCACCGGCAGGCTGCTCTGTGCTGTCCGGACTTTCCTTCCCGCCATGACAGCGAGACGATAGTGCGGGTTTGAAGCATGGCGAAATTAAAAAATTAAGGCGAAATGATTTTTTAAAACATAGAGGTAAAGCCAGAGGGGGTTAGGGTGAGGAACAACAAAATGAATAAAGAATAGTCTTTAATCTTTACACTTCAGTTGGTAATTATCAATATGATATATTTAGAGAACCGTTATTTGTTATAGAAAGAATTATTAAAGATTATATGTAAAAAAAAGCCCTGCAACTGCAAGGCTTGATAAATTATTTTTATAATACGCTCTTAAGGTTTTGTTGTATCAGTTGAGAATGGCACTGCATTGCCTGGTGCAGCCTGTTGAGTTGCGGGAGCAGTTGGCATTTGCTGTAAGATATTGGTACCTGGACCTTTGTTTTCTGCACCTTTAAAGAAAAGTGTAGATACCATACAAAGCACACCAATGATGCCTGCAAATAACCAGGTGCCTTTTTCGAGAACATCGTTAGTTTGCTTAACACCCATGAATTGATTATTGAAACCCGCAATAGAACCTGATAAGCCACCACCCTTAGGATTTTGTATCAACACGATCAAAGCAAGTATCACGCAAGCGAGCACGATAAGAATAAAAAATAAGATTGTCATTTAAATGCCTTTTAATTCCTGAATTTTCGCTGCAAAGTAAGCGGATTTATCGGGATTGAGAAAACTTAATTTTGTATAAAGTTGTATGGCTTTGTCAGTTTTTCCTTGTTTTTTTAACACTTCTGCCATTGCTTCGGTTACAATTTCTTTTGCTTCGTTGGATGATTCAGCTATATCCTGCACTACATGTTCCATTTCAGGGTCGGTTCCAAGATCTGCGGGTTGCGGATTAATGCGCTTCATTTGCTTAAGCCAGTCAGTAAACTTGCGCACTTTATTACCAAGTTTATCCTGTTGCTGGTTCTCCAAACGTATGCCCTGCGATTCGAAATAATCAATAGTGTGATAGGGCTCAGATTCGATGGGAAGTTTAGCATCTTCTTCAATCGGTTTTTTCAAAGCTGCAGCCTGTTCCTCAAGCATTCCTGAAAGCCTGTTAACAGGTAATGGCTCACCACTTGCATTGGCTGCAATTTCTTCTTCATCCAATTCGGGAAATTCAGGCTCTTCTTTACTTTCTTCTTCTATCTCAGGTGAATGAGTTAGATGAATTTCGAGTGGTTGTTGCAATGCTTCATCAATAATGGTGCTTTGTTCAGACGTTTCTTCTTCTTTATCTGAAGAAATTTGTTCTTCTGCGCTTGAAGGTTGAAAATTTATTTCTTCCGTTTCGGGTGATTCGATTTCAGACGATTGGTTAAATATGCCTGCTTCCAAACCTTCTTCAGATAAATTATTTTGTTCGATCTCTTTTGAACTTAATATAACATCTTCAGTGGAAGATAATTCTTCTTCTGTTTCGATAGTAATATTGCGCATTTCTTCATCTATTTCTATGTCCGCATTATCAGCAGAAACAGAAAGTTCATCATCATCATCAAAGTCATCGTCATAATCACTTGTTCTTATCAAGCCTTCTTCTGCCAGACTGTTTTCTTCAACATCTGCAGGTGTTAAAATAATTACATCGTCATCTAAAACAGGCTGTTGTTTTAATGTAATAGTTCCGTTTAAAGGCTTTTGCTCTTCTTCCTCATGTAAAAGCTGATAGTGCAACCAGCCCGTATTTGGAAAGTACAAAGCAGTTTTTTGTAGTTGATGTTCGAAGCCGGGATGATTATCCTGCTTCATTTTTTTGGTGAGTAATAATTGAGCAACAGAAAAATAAGGATGTTCTTTTGTTATGGTTTGTAATTCATCTACCGAAACATCTTCCAGGTGATCTTTCCCGGTCAGCAAGCGGACAATATTCTTTTCAACCTTGTTCATACAATGAAAATACAATACTGCTACCAGTTAGAGAAAATACGATTGAAAATTTCGTCAGATAAGTTCTTTACAATATCAGGCAACAACTGTGCCTCGGCCTGAGCCAATGTAATTTGACCGGAGAAATCAAAGTCACGGCTAACATCAAACTCTGTTGTTTTATCCTGCAAAGCATTTCTGAAAATTATATGAACACCAACAGTTAAACGGTTAGCATTTGTTTGGGTGCCTGAAATACTCGCAACGCCAACATTATATGATGTTATTTGTCCGCTTATCTGATAATCTGCATTATCAGCAGTGATGCTGGTTAATCTTGTTTGATTAGTGATCTTTTGTTTTAACTGATCTGTTAACTGCGAACTCAACTGGGGGTTTACATAACGTGCTTTGTTCTCAATATAACTTACACGCACCGTTTTTACTTCTGGCGGAATACTTACATCTTTAAAAGTATAAACGCCACATGAAGTTAGAAGGCAAAAGGCAAGAGGCAAAAGGCAAAAGATGAATGTTGAGTAGTGAATGGTGAATAATAAAAGGTGCGAAGCCTTTCGACTTTTAACTGATAACTCACCGCTCATCGCTTTTTTTTTAATCATTGATATCATATTCTTTCAGCTTTCTGTATAAAGTTCTTTCACTAATACCAAGATCAAGTGCTGCATCTTTACGTTTGCCTCTGTGTTTCTTTAATGCTTTTATGATAAGTTCTTTTTCTTTATCCATGATGTTGAGCGTTTCTTCCACTTCCTCATGATGATCTATTCCGTCTTCATTCGGATGCATTAATACAGGCTGATTTGCATTATGTGTAACAGGCTGTACAATGGAAGGCTGCAAAACAGCAGGAGGCATATAGGCGTGTTCACCGTTTGCCTGGTAATCCTGCAGTAAAGATTCTTTTGTATAATTCATAGCATTACCTGCTGCAGAAGGATTTTGAAGAATTTCCAAAAACATTTTCTTCAGTTCGGTAACATCCTTACGCATATCAAAAAAGAGCTTGTATAATATCTCTCTTTCATTTGCAAATTCATGTGCTTGCGCATGCGGCGCAAGTACCGGCAAACGATTTACATTATTTTTTTCAGGTAAGAATTTTCTCAATGTTGCAGCATTTACATGCGGATCAGGGCTAAGCACTGATATCTGCTCTGCAATATTCTTTAACTCTCTTACATTTCCTTGCCATGAGTAGTTAATTAACAGGTTTTTAGCCTCGTCGTCCAATTGTACAGGAGTGGTTTTATACCGCTCTGCAAAATCAGTTACAAATTTTCTAAAGAGTAAAGGTATATCTTCTCTTCTGTCTCTCAAAGCAGGCACACGAATAGGAACCGTGCTTAAACGGTAATACAGATCCTGGCGAAATTTTCCATTTTGCGTAAAATCGTAGAGATCTCTGTTTGTTGCGGCTATCACCCGTACATCTGTTTTCTGCACTTTGGAAGACCCAACGCGAATAAATTCGCCTGTTTCCAAAACACGCAGTAAACGCGCTTGCGTACCCAAAGGCATTTCACCTATCTCATCTAAAAATATCGTTCCACCATTAACGGTTTCGAAATAACCTTTACGGCTATCAACGGCCCCGGTAAAAGAACCTTTTTCATGACCAAATAACTCTGAATCTATCGTTCCTTCGGGAATAGCGCCACAGTTAACGGCGATAAAAGGATTATGTTTCCTTGCTGATAATGCATGTATGATATGTGAAAAAACTTCTTTACCTACACCGCTCTCACCCACAATTAGTACAGTAAGATCTGTTGCAGCAACCTGTACCGCAACATTCAATGCATGATTCAATGCCGGTGAATTTCCAATAATTCCAAACCTGTTTTTTATACTTTGTAAATCCATGTTATACGGTCTTTTTCTTTTATTTATCCCGCTGCAGTCCTGTTATTTAACGTTTTGTTGCGTCGCACTCTTGTAATGCAGAAGAGGAATGGACAAGAATAGGTGAATAGTCAATGGTAATTTCTTTTATAATCCGTGAATCCTATAATCCTCGCTCAAATAATTTCCCCTAACAGCGTTGCTTGTGTGCAATCATTCACTTTCACAAATACATAATCACCTTTTCTATAATTAGTGTTATTTTTTGGAAAAACGATTACTTTATTTTGTGTGTTTCTGCCCATCCAGTCATCGTTGCTTCGTTTACTTTCACCTTCTATCAATACTTTAAACGTCTTGCCAATATCCCGTTGATTACTTGCTAATGATAACCTGTTTTGAATAGCTACAATTTCCTGCAATCTTCTTTTCTTAACGTCTTCGGCAACATCATCTTTATATCTTCTTGCGGCAAGTGTTCCCGGTCTTTCGCTGTAAAAGAACATATAACTCATATCATATTTGCTGTGTTCCATTACAGATAAAGTATCCTGGTGATCTTCTTCTGTTTCGGTACAAAAACCTGCAATAATATCAGAACTTATACCGCAATCCAGGATAATTTTTCTCACCTGATCAACTTTTGCCATGTACCATTCTCTTGTGTATGTTCTGTTCATCAACTGCAGAATTCTTGTACTGCCACTCTGTACAGGCAAATGAATATACTTACAGATGTTCTCGTATTTCGCCATTGTTTGCAACACTTCTTCGGTAATATCCTTTGGATGCGAAGTGCTGAAACGGACACGCAACTCCGGACTTACCAACGCAACTTTCTCCAACAGTTTTGCAAATGTTACGGTTTCATCCTTTGTTTCATCAATCCAATAATAACTATCTACATTCTGACCGAGAAGTGTTACTTCTTTATAACCTCTGTTAAACAGATCTTCCGCTTCTGCAACAATGGAATAAGCATCCCTGCTTCTTTCTCTTCCACGTGTAAAAGGCACTACACAAAAGCTGCACATGTTGTTGCAACCCCGCATAATGGAAATGAAAGCAGTAACGCCATTGCTATCTAAACGAACGGGTGAAATATCAGCATAAGTTTCATCTCTGCTTAATAAAACATTCACACCTTTTTGTCCTGTTTCTGCTTCTTCTATTAATGCCGGCAAACTGC
The DNA here is from genome assembly GCA_023440945.1 of Bacteroidota bacterium. GTDB lineage: Bacteria > Bacteroidota > Bacteroidia > Chitinophagales > Chitinophagaceae > JAEZRL01. The sequence continues at coordinate 5,535 of JAEZRL010000426.1, read as the reverse complement.
GGTATGCATCGGGTCCTACAACTATATCAACCAGTTTTTCTTCTTCAAGCAATTTGGCTTTTAAACGTTCAGCCATGCAACCCAATACACCGATCAATAAACCGGGTTTGCTTTCTTTCGTTTTCCTGAATTCTGTTAATCTTTTGCGAACCGTTTGTTCTGCTTTTTCCCTAATGCTGCAGGTATTTAGAAATACAAGGTCTGCTTCTTCATGATTTCGTGTTGCACCAAAGCCTTCGTTATTCAAGATAGATGCAACAATTTCGCTGTCGCTGAAATTCATTTGACAGCCATAACTTTCTATATAAAACTTCTTCGTATATTCATTCGCATCATTTGCAAAAGGCGCATAAGCCTCACCTTGTCGTTGTTCGTTATGCACTTTTTTTAGTAATTCAAGAGATTCCATTCGTTGATTTAAAAATTAAGTTGGCAAAAATAATCAAAAACATTTGTAGTGCCAGATTGACAGAATGTTAACAGTTTTTTGCATCAGCGGCTGGTTATATTTGCGAACCTTAAAAACCAACAGCAATAATCATCATGAGAAAAGCCTTCTCGCTATTTTTTTGTTTTAATTTATTGATGTTTTTCAAAGTTGCTGCGCAGCAAATACCTGTGAGAGAATTACCAAATGAAATTTTCAGATCAGTTAAAAAAGACGCGAATGATACAAGCGGATGGAGATGGAAACGCGGCGGAATTGTTAACTTCAATCTTGCACAAGGTTCATTAAGTAACTGGGCTGCAGGCGGCGATCGTTTCTCACTTTCCCTTAATTCGCACGTAAATTATTTATTGCTGCATAAAGGAAACAAACATACCTGGGATAACAGTTTCGATTTTAATTATGGTTATATACAAACCACCAGCCAGGGCGGAAGAAAAAATGATGACAGGATTGATATTTTATCCAAATACGGCAGCAGAATTGATACAAACAACAAAATATATATCTCTGTTTTAGGCAATTTTCGTTCACAGTTTTTCAATGGCTATAATTATTATTCAAAAGACAGCAGCACTTTAACTTCTACTTTTTTATCTCCGGCTTATATTTTACTTTCTGTAGGTTTTGATTTTAAGCCGGACAAAAATATCTCTATCTTTCTTTCACCCTTAACAAACAGAACAACATATGTTGGAAGCAGAAGATTGTATATGAAAGGTGCTTATGGCTTACCACCAGGCACAAATTATAGAAATGAAATAGGTGCTTTTGCATCCACCACCTACTTTACTGATATTACACCCACTATCAAATATCGCGGCAGGCTTGATCTGTTCTCGAATTATGGTCATAATCCTTTCAATGTTGATTTGTATATGACCAATTTATTTTCATTTAAAATTAATAAGTATCTTTCTGCAACTTATAACCTCGATATGATCTACGATGATGATGTAAAACTTTTTGGCAAGAATGGTGATAGTCCGGGGCTGCAATTAAAAAGCCTGATAGGAATAGGTTTTATGATGCCTTTTGCAACAGCTTCTTATTAAGCTAATTCAAATTGTTTTGAATTATTTTTTGTGATACCAACAGCAGGTTTTTATGGCATCTTCGTTGCGTCGCAATTACTTCATCTGCATGACTCATGGCATCTAAAAAGAAGTGTAATTGAAACATCTTTTACTGGTTCAATTCTTTTGAAATGATCATTCAAAGAAAATGCGCACCGTTTGATAAAAATATTTGTTGTGAAAGCTCGCATCCTGGGGCGTATCAGAAATTCCCTGCAAACCAAATAATCCCGCCATGTTTCCTTTGTTAATAGCCATTTCAAGATAACCTGCAGAATTAAACCAGGCTAATTTTTCACCGGGTGAGGTAGAAGCATAATTCTCACTAATTGAACTAATAGTTTCGTTGCGTGTAAAAACAATTTTAAAGCTTCTTCCCTTACGTTGTTGTTCAAATTCTTCTTTCGTAATATTTACAACTACATTTTCAAAGTTATCAATGAAGATTATTTGCCCTTCAATCCAGTCACTACCCATTGTTGAACGCAGCGGATATTTTTCTTCTATCGTATCAACAGGCAAACCAATATCATAGATATTTTTATGATTACTTAAATAAGCGATAGAATTTGCAAGTGCCTGCGTGTATTGCAATGTATCAAGATTTTTATTAGTTGTGGTTTTGATTGATACAATATTGTTTGGTTTCGAACCTGTTATCATCGTTAATATACCGTTATCAGGACAGGCAATAAATTGATCGTTATAACGAGCAATTAAAATATCTGAAGGTGATGTTTCAAACAGGTTTACAATAACCACATGAAAAGTATCAGGCGGAAAATGTTTATATGCATTCTTACATATATAAGCTGCCTGCTGAAAATTGAATGGCGAAAGCGAATGCGAAATGTCAACAATATTCAGCGCAGAATTCGCCGTTAACAACTGACCTTTTATAGCACCAATAATGTAATCGTTCTGACCAATATCTGTTGTTAGTGTAAGTATTTGCATGTATTGATGCAAAAATAAATGCTACTTGGTGAGTTTGCCATCTTTAAAATAGAATTTGTGAACGAGCTTATCAGAAAGTTCAGGAAAATATTTATTCATAAAAACAGCCTGCTTCCCATTTGTTGTAAGAACAAGTGTACGCTTTCTTTTCTCTATAGCATTTAAAATAAATTCAGCACACTCTTCCGCACTCATTAATTTATCTTCTTCAAGAGGCGATTCACCTTGCGGTTGTGCATCTTTATCCAATGCAGCATTGCGAATATTTGATGCAGTAAAACCAGGACAAACCCACATTACGTGCACACCGGTATCTAACAATTCTGTGCGCAGTGCTTCAAGCCATCCATTCATGGCAAATTTTGAAGCAGAGTAACCGCTTCTGCCCGGCAATCCACGATAACCTGCAATAGATGAAACACCCACGATCGTTCCTTTTCTTTCAAGGATTGAATCAATTGCAAACCTGGTACAATAAACACTTCCCCAAAAATTCACATCCATTACCCGGCGCAGTGTTTCAAGTTCTGTTTCACGAAACAGTGCCCGCATAGAAATACCGGCGTTGTTAATTAAAATGTCTATGCCACCAAAAACCTTAATGGTTTCGTTGATAAATTTTTTGCAATCCGATTCATTGCTAACATCTGCTGCCTGTACAAATAATGATTTACCCGGAGATGAAGCTTGCAAATGATATAACTTATCGTAATTACGGGCACATGTTGATACTTTTGCGCCTTTCTGCAGCAATGCTTCCACCAATGCTTTTCCAATGCCTTCTGTACCGCCCGTTATAACCACTACTTTGTTTTCGAAATATGACATAGCCTTAATTATGATTCAAAATTACTTTCAATTATTTGAAGCGATTTAAAAACAATTAATAATGCGGCGGAAAATTAGTTTAAAAAATTTGGTTCGATAACAAATTCTCCTATTTTTGCACTCCCAAAAACAAAGGGAAAGATTCCGTAGCTCAGTTGGTAGAGCAATACACTTTTAATGTATGGGTCTTGGGTTCGAGTCCCAACGGGATCACCATATGGGACAAGTCAGAAAATAAATGATTTGTCCCATTTTTTTTGACCTCTAACTCCTTATTTATCAGAGAGATGTATCTCAATGCTTCATTAACGCGACCGGTTCGATATTCAAATCCATCAAAAACCAATTTTGGCCACAATAAATTGGATTTCTGATGGCCACCCAAAAATTATTCTTACTGCATTTTAGTCCTTTCTGCTTTGCCATTTTGCATATCTGTTCAGTATTGAATGTACATTGTGCTAATTCGCCAAATACCCATCTCATAATTTGGCTTTCTACCTCGTTAGGCGCTATATATTTCTTTCCTGCTTCCGATATTTTATTGATGTAGCCAATTGGGGCAGTACCCATCCAACGTCCCTCTTTTTTGGCACGACGCATTCCATTAAATACATTAAGCGCTCTGCGGTCATTTTCTACTTCTGGAGCAGCGAGATAAAATGCGAGCATCATTTTATTTTCAGGGATAGACAAATCTAGTGGTTGTTCAACGGCTTGTGGCTCAACTCCGAGTTTACGGAGTATATTAATCATCTGATAAGCATCAGCTGCATTCCTGCTGAACCTATCCCACTTTGTAAAAAGTATCAGATCCGAAAGTGCTTTATGCCTTCTTAACTCATCCAAAAGCTTTGTCCACTCTGGGCGTTCAAATGTTTTAGCCGAGTGATCTTAAAAAATGACTTTTCTAACCCGAATATTGCTTGTTTCACAATACTTGCGTAAACGCTCTTCCTGATCACGCTGGGAATAGCCTTTGTCAGCCTGCTCATCAGTACTTACGCGCACATATAAATCTGCAATCTCCATAACTGATAAATTATATCTATCTCGTAAATTTATCAAAATTATGCGGGCTGAGAGAGGTATTGGTCAACAACTATTTCGACAATTTCATACATAAAATCTAGTATGGCTTCAGCTTGATGTATGTTAACTTCAATACCATCCTCTCTTAAAAGCTCAACTGCTTTTTCAAGCGAAATCCGTTTGATCTCTGCATCTCTCATCTCTATTCTCTTTTATTTGCTCCCTGTACTGCAACTGTAAATTTCGTTCATTTGCATTCTGACAAAACAAATTTTACTTCGTTTGTTTCGTTTGTAAGATGGTTCATAGCTGATGTATCCATACTTGTCTAAATCCTTGATGACTTTATGATAAGTAGCAGACCCTGATATTTTTGCAATCTTCATTATTTCATGACTAAATGCATGAACCGGATTTATAAAACCTTGCTCACACCAATACTGAAGCAAGGCCGCATAAATACCAATGTGAGTGATACTTATGCGAGGATCTTCTTCAATCGCACAAAAAAAATCATTTAAAGGTTTTAACTCGTTCATTTTATTTGCCACTTACAAAACGTTTCTTAACCATTACTAAGCCTATTTTTTCAACTTTATGTTATGGAATTGCTTTGCTTCCTTTTTCTCTTTTTACTCGCCTTCTTTTGTATCCCGAGCCCATCATCTTCAGCAGAGGTTTGCGTTTCCTTCATACTCTCTTGTTTCACGGACTTGCTTTCATCTTCAGACTTCTGTTCTTTCACGGAGAGCCGGTTATCTACCTTTTGCATACTCCCATCATAAATATTGATTGTTTTAAACAGCGGATTAGCTTCAATGTATTGCTTCTGTTCTGCACCATTGATTTGAAAAGTTGCAGATTGAAGGTTCCCTTTTTTAAGTGAGTCCAATAAGCCCGCTTTAAAATCATTATTGCCTAATTCCTTAATAGGGTACCTTGGATAATACAGCTTCCAGGTCATAGCCATAATTCTGATGGTATTGCTTAAGTTTAAAGTTGCCGTTATCATCGCTTTGTTTAAAGTCCATTTGTATCCATGCATTATAAATTTGACCTTCTTTGTTGGCCAGATCTTTATTCACGAATCTGCCATCCATTAGATTAAAGGCTTCTTTTAAAGTGATATTACCTGCTTTGTTAATGTAAAATGTCTGCTGTATTAGCCCCCTAAATGGCTGGACTAAAATGGTA
>JAEZRL010000396.1 GCA_023440945.1 Bacteroidota bacterium | reverse complement strand
CCGTATAATGGAAGGTGTGAAAAGAGTGTTGCCCATCGAATACTTATTGGTGAAAGCAGCAACAGGGGCAAGAGGATAAATTAGTGAAGGAGCGATAAATCTCCAAAGTCATGAAAGAAGAGTTTATAAAGAGTCTTTAAAAGCCTTTAAATCATCTTCTATCTCTTTTGTAATAAAACCGGACTTCAAAGCACATTTAATAATTCGCTTCAATTCTTCCTTACTCAAGGTTCCCAGGCTAATTAAACCAAAAAGCTTTTTTGAGGCAGTTTTAAATTTCAGGTATGGTTCTTTTCTTACATTATTTTGTAAAGAAGATGAAAGTGTCTTTCTCGAAGAAAAAGCCTTCATCGCCTATTATTTGACCTACAGGAAAAAAATAATAAGGAATATTTCTATAAACAGAGCAACCAAACTTTGTTCCAGGCACGTTTAAATTGTTTTGAGAAGTAGTTAGGGAGTGAATAAGATATGCCTCTGAATCATTGGTGTATAATACTATTGAGTATTTATCTCTAACTGATTGATCATCTTCAAACCTGTATTCTTTTATCCTCAGAATTAAACCCGGTTTCCAATCCATTAAAACAATCTTACAAATTATTTATTTCATCATGAAGTTGCATGCTCTCGAAAGCGGACTGAGCGGCAAGCTGCAAAAAAGGGTCGTCTTTTATTAATTCAGCGAAATCAATTGAGTGGTTACTCTTTTTGCCATACACTTTAAAATTCACATTTAAATTATTGTCAGTGACGCATCTATGCCAAAGCGTATTTTTCTCGTGCAACAATTTGATTAGTTGGTTACTTGTGTAAGTACCAAAACGGTCTATGATGTTTTCCACTAATTCTTTCTCGAAAGCAGAAAAATCTTTTAAATCATATTTTCCTTTTGGATGTATTTTAATTTGGGTTTGTCCGTCAGAACAAATTTTTTTTTCGGTTTCAATAAAAGGCTCTAAAGTAAGAGACTCTCCATTTTGAACATACTTTTGATTATATCGCAGTTCATTGTATAATTCTTCCGCCACAGGTCCCATCTCCCAAACTTTATAATCGAGCCATGTGACAGGAACGCCTGTGCGCATATATGCAGTTTCGTCTATTATGTACAAAAGCTTAAGAGCCTTTGTCATACTTAAGTCGGGAATTCTGGCACTTAAATAATTAAGTAGGTTGCCTATTTTACTATTCAGTTGGTTTCTGAACATATAGCAAAACTAATATTTTTAGTGTAACAGTTTTTTTAAATCTCTATACTGAGTGGCAATTACCATCGATTTCATTTACAAGCTAATCTATTACGCCGCTAGCAATCTCTTCAATGTATCCTGCATCGCCTGTTTAAAAGCTTCATCTTTTGCTATGAGCCTGTACAGGTCTAATTCATTCTTACGTTGTTTGTTCATCACTTCATCAAATATTTTCCTGAAAGCAAGCTCTCTTGTTTGCAGATCACTATTTTCTTCATACTTCTCTTTAAAGTCAGGATGGGCACGCATATTTTTTGCGAGATTAACAAACTTCACTCTTTGCTCTTCCGGCGTTGCCTCCCAACCTTGGAACCACCGTTCATTAAAGCTTTTGATGATAAGGTCTAACGGATCTTCCTGTGTATTCGGCCCATGTGCTCCGCGTGGATTGGCGTTTTGTGGATCAAGTGCTGTTTCTGAAGAATCCAAACCAATACTCTCATTCAGTTTTACCCGTTCAAGACCATACGTACTTAAATCAACAGAGTTTAGTAATTCATCTACTGCATCAATAACTGGGTCTTTGATAATTAACTTGGGAATAAGAAATTTCAGGTACCAAAACAACTGCTCCCATTTTAATACCTCATAAGGAAGGATAGAAGCCATCTGCCCATATATCTTCACAAACTGTTTCGCTTTTATTTTGAAATCTGCTTTTTGTTCATCGCTTAATTCAAGACCACTGTTAAAGCGGTCTTCGGCAAGCTGAATAATAGGACTTAAATGCTTATCTGCTTCCAGTTTCTGAAAATACTTGTTCGTAAAATCAACTACTTCACTCCATTCATACACTCCTACATCATCCATTTTGCCTTTTAATTCATGCAATACATTCACATCGGTTGCCTTGCTTAAAGTGGTAGAAGTATAAAATGGATCAAAAGCTTTCTTGATATCGTCCGTTGAATTAAAGAAATCGAGCACAAAGAGGTCTTCAGTTTTCTTGCCTAATTTATCTGCAGCCCGGTTTAATCTTGATAATGCCTGCACAGCTAACACGCCCTGTAATTTCTTATCAACATACATGGCTGTAAGCTTTGGCTGATCAAAACCGGTAAGATATTTATTGGCTACCACCAATATTCGATACTCATCCATGTTAAAATAACGGGCAATCTTATCTGTAATGTAACCGGGATCAGTTGGCGTTGCCGTGTCCAGTTCTGCAGGAAAATTATTGATAACATCCTCGGTGTATTCAATGCCATCTATCTTCTTTTTACCTGAGAATGCAATAGCAATTCTAAATGGCCTTCCCTTTCTTTCTAATAACTCATCAATAGCTCTGTAATATCGAATGGCTGATTCAATACTCTGAGTTACAACCATTGCCTTAGCCTTTCCCTTAAGTTTTTTCTTGTTGAATACATTTACTATAAAATGATCCAACATAATCTCCGCTTTTGTTGCAATGGTTTCAGGATGACGCTCTACATACGTTCTTAATTTTTTCTGTGCTTTTATATTATCAAACAAGGGGTTTTCATTCTCTTCTACGGATTTTACAATCTCATAATAACTTTTATAGGTTGTGTAGTTTGCCAGCACATCTAAAATAAAGCCTTCCTCAATCGCTTGTTTCATGGAGTATAAGTGAAAAGGCCTGTATTCACCTTCTCCGTCTTTTACACCAAACTTTTCGAGTGTTGTGTGTTTAGGTGTAGCTGTAAATGCGAGGTAAGAAGCATTGCCTTTCATCTTTCGCGAACGCATTGCTTCTAAAATTTTATCCTGTGGATCAAGATCTTCTTCATCCTCATCCTTTCCACCCATAGCCCTGTTCATATCGTCTGCTGCCGTTCCGCTTTGTGAGCTATGTGCTTCATCAATTATCACAGCAAAGCGTTTGTCGCTTAAATCTGCAATACCTTCTACAATGAAAGGGAACTTCCAAATGGTTGTAATGATGATCCGTTTACCTCCTTCCAATGCTTCTTTCAATTCTTTCGAAGAATATGCGGGTGCTACTATATTTTTCACCTCTGAAAACTCTTTTATGTTTTCCCGCAGTTGTTTGTCCAGTAATCTTCTGTCTGTTACTACGATAACAGAATCGAATAAAGGATTTGATACACCTCTGCCTCCCGGCGTTGCATCGCTTTCGGGATAGGTTTCTATCAACTGGTAAGCAGCCCAGGTGATGGAGTTTGATTTTCCCGAGCCTGCGGAATGTTGTATAAGATACGTTTTGCCTACACCGTTTTTTGATGCATCCTTGATAAGCTTTCTTACAACGTCCAACTGATGATATCTTGGGAAATACAATGTTTTCTTATGAAGAGCATCGGTATCTTTTCCATCAAAGCGGACAAAATGCTGGATGATATTTGCAACACTTTCTCTTGTTAATATCTGATCCCACAAGTAAGAGGTTCGGTGACCAAAAGGATTTGGCGGATTGCCTTTGCCATGATTATAACCAATATTAAATGGCAAAAAGAAAGTATTAGCGCCATCTAACTTGGTGGT
>JAEZRL010000356.1 GCA_023440945.1 Bacteroidota bacterium | reverse complement strand
AGAATAAAACGCTGCAGCTTTATCTTTTATCAATTCAAAGTTTTCCCTTCTTTCACCCAGCGTAACAAATGCACCTGTTCCTCTTGCAATGCCATCCTGCTGATGCGTAAGCACTGTACCAAAACCTGCTTTGCGCAAATCGTTTGCATCATTTTTATTAACAGAAAAAATCTTAGATGCATCTGTTTCAGGTTTTAAAGCCTGGTTCCAGGCATAAGCACCTTTCGTATTGCTTGCATTCTGATAATTCCAGTAAGCACCGCCATCACTTGGTGCTTTTGCTGCAGGAACACCATAATCACTAAATAAATCAATAAAAGAAGGATAAATGTATTTGCCTTTGCAATCAACTACCACTGCATCTTTCGGAACGGTAACATTTGTTCCCGTCGAAACAATTTTGCCTTCTCGTATAACCATCGTTGCATTTTGCAAAGTTGTTTGCGCGTCCTTTACAATAGTTGCGTTTACAAAAGCATAAGCGCCGGAGCGGATGTCCGTAACGCCATTCACGGGAAAAGTTTCCTGCGCTGATATTACTTTAATAACAAAGCAAAACAAGCACAGCATCATCCATTTTTTCATAAGCATTTCAACTGAATTTAATAAAGCGATAAAACTAAGTGTTTTTTATTGTCAGCTACACCATTTTCAGTTGAATGAATAAAGTTGCATATATTTTTTTGTTGCAAACTGCAGTAATGCTATGATGCTTTCGTTGTGTCACTCACTTGTACGTTCGTTTCTTTACTAATCATAACTTCACATTATTTTTTGTGCCCAAAGTGGTGAATAAGGGTTCTCGTTTGCCGTTCTACTTCTCCGTAAATGTTTTATTCCTTCGCATCTTTTGCTGCATGCGCACCTTGGGCTTCTTTATCCGCATGTTTGCTTGGTTCACCTTTTAATATCCATTCAAATGCAACCGCAAAGATGGCGCCTGTAAAAGTTGCGAGCACATAAATCCAAGAAGTGCTAAAATCGCCACGAATTATATCAGGGCCTAAAGTTCTTGCTGCATTCATAGAAGCACCGGTTAAAGAACCGGCCCATAAACCAGATAAGGCAATATAGCCACCAATGGCTATAGCACCGTTATTACCTACATTACCGGGGCCCGCTGCGGTGCCTAATATTGTATTTACCAAACCTGTTGTAAGAACAACTTCAACAAAAAATAATTTCAAATTATCAAAGCCTGGGAACGGAACTGTTGCGCCTACTTTGCCAATATCACCAAACAATGTTTTTAAAAATGCCGCCGCTAAAATAGCACCGATAAGTTGTGCGATAATGTACATCGGAACCTTTGCCCATGGAAAATGTCTACGCAAAGCAAAAGCAATTGTTACCGCCGGATTAATATGTGCACCGCTAACCGCACCCATAAAATAAATGACTGTCATAACCATGATGCCCGGCGCAACTACTTCCATTGCTTTTGAGACCTCACCTGTTATTTTACCAACTACAATAGCTCCTGCGCCTGCAAGAACCAAAAGAAATGTTCCCCATAATTCAGCAAACAATGCTCTCCATTTGTTTTCTGTCTTAAGAAAATCAACAACATCTTTTTTATCTTCTTTTTTCATGTCGTGTAAAAAAATTAGGAGAATGATTTAAAAAGCTTTTTCAATTCCTGTGCCTGTAATGTTGTGCAACAAAACAAAGAACGCAGATAAAAAAGTTTATTCTCTCTGTGGTATCAGTGATAACAAAAATCTGCTTTAACAAAAGCTTACACAAACCTTATTAATCGAAAAAAACTTTTTAAATTCTTATAAACAGAACGGCTGAAAAATCCGTTTGAAACCGCGATATGAAAAAACAAATTCTACTCATTCTCAGCATTACATTTTCTACTTTCATTATGGCTCAATCACAAGTTCAGCAAACATTTGGAGTGCGTGCCGGTTTGTCTTCCTCGGGTATGCGTGGTGATGCTGTAAACAATCTTCAGAACATGCTTGATTTTGCAAAAGGAATGGTAGCAACAACTGATCATACAGGCTTTTTTGCAGGTGGTTATGCCTCTGTTCCTGTAAGTGATATTTTTTCTGTTGAACCTGCTTTGTATTATTCACAAAAAGGGTATACAATGAAAGGTGAGTTGAACTTGAAAGGCTTATCTTTTCTTGGTGCAAATGCAAAAGCAAAATTGAATATGCAATATATTGATATACCTGTTTTATTGAAAGCTGATATAAACGGATTCCAGGTTTTTGCAGGGCCACAACTTTCTTATCTCGCCAATGCAAATCTTCAAACAACTGCAGGGGTTTTAGGTATTAACTTATTAAATAAAAAAATAGATGCAACGCAGCAGTTCAACCGCTGGGATGCCGGACTAACAGGGGGTGTTGGTTATAAATTTATGAATGGTGTTAACATAATGGCTTCTTATGATTATGGATTATCGAAGGTGGATGCAAACAAGATGCTGAATGCTTATAACCGTTCATTTAAAATTGGCATTGGATATAGTTTTTAGCGCGATGACGGAAATAAAAAAATCACCTTGAGATACAGGTGATTTTTTTATTTATAGACTTTTGCTGAATAAAGTTCAGAACGTTGAAGAGTGCGACGCAACGAAAGTTTAATGGAAGCTCTTTCGCTGGCTTCATAAAATAAATCTTACCGTATTATGAAGCATATTTTATTTTAATAACAACTTTTTTATCCGGTTTATTACTGCCTGTTGCAACGGTTGGCCTATGTGCATCTGAGGGGAAGAAAAGAAAAAATGTGCCGGGTTGTGCAAGATAAAACTTGCCTTCACCGGAATAATTGATGATGTCTTTTGAAGCATCGTAAGGCATGCTAACCGTTAATTTGGAAATAGGCGAAATACCGATTTTTTCTTCGCCGTTAATTACACTCTGCAGGTCAATATAATTTCGATGTGATTCCCATTTTACGCTGTCAAGTGGTTTGGTTGGATTATCTGTTATCATGGCATATACATTATCGCCATCTATTTCATAACGACCCGGTGCTAAATTTTTCAGATCCTGCTTTTTTAAAAACGCAAATGCTTTGTCCCAATATTCTTTATTGCCTTGGTATTGTTTTGCAAATTCTGTTTTATTGATGGAAGAATGAGGCTGTATCTGCAAACCATTCAGCCATTCTTTTTTATTATACCAATCATTTGTTTGTTTTGATGTTTGTGCAAATGCTGCAGTGCTTATAAATAATGAAAGCAGGAGAGAGGTAACAGCGTTTTTATTTTTCATGATACAATTGTTTTAGATTTTATACAATAGCTTCTTGCAATATTTGTTTTTGAATATAAGTTTTGCCTTTTATGGCAGTGATGGTGATGATGGCTGAAATAAATAACGATGCTGCCATAAAAATATAAGAAGCGCCAAAACCACTGGTTGTTCCGTTAAGATAGCCTACAAGATACGAACCTGCAAAAGAACCTAAAGCGCCAAAGCTGTTTATTAATGCGACGGCTCCCGCCGTAACGTTGTTCGGTAATATTTCTGTTATAACTGCGAAGAAAGGTCCGTAAGGTGCATACATAGCCATCCCTGCAATTACAAGCAACACAAAATATAACCAAAAATTGCTGGTGCCGATAAGATAAGAACCATAAAATGCCAGCGAAGCAAGCAGGAGAAAAGGCCAGATAAATTCTTTCCTTTTTAGCGTTTTGTCAGAAAAATAGGAAGCTGTTATCATGCCTATCACAGCAAACGCATAAGGCAACGATGAAAGCCATCCTGTTTCAACAATGTTTATCTGTGGTGCTGCATTAATA
>JAEZRL010000300.1 GCA_023440945.1 Bacteroidota bacterium | reverse complement strand
AGCCCAAACAAACCAATACACGAAATAAAAATGGTTAAGCCAGCACCGAATAAAAGTATCTGCTTCCACTTGGCTTCAGCTTCATAATTTTTACGGTTTTGATCATCTTTAAAAACATAACTGTATGGACTTAAAGGAAAAAATTCTTTAAACTTCTTCTGTATAAATTTCAAACTTTCTGTTGTTGTGCCCGGTTTTATTTTGATATCAAATAATCCATAAAGATTATCGTTTTTCATCGTGAATAACTGCGGTCCGATCTTTTGATTAAGCGGTACAAAATGATAATCTTTTACCACACCAATCACACGATACATTTCATTATTGTTGTAAAAGAAATTAACGATTTGACCTATCGGCTCTTTCCATCCTGCCTGTTTTACAAATGCTTCATTAACAATAACTGAATTAACAGAATCGGAAGGATAATCTTTTGAAAAATTTCTTCCCTGCATAAGCGGAACTTTCATTGTTGAGATATAAGATTCATCTATCGTTTCATAGTCAAAACTGATGGAAGAATCACTGCTCGTCTTTGCACCTGTTTGCCATCGTCCACTGTTCTTAGGTGCTACTGCAATAATGTTCGGATTCTTTAATAATTCATTTTTAAACAAAGCCGCATCTTTATGACTGAGCCTGTCTTTGTTTATCTCAACAACATTACTATCATCATAACCAAGATCAGTTTTGGTAAGAAAATTAAACTGCGAATAAATGGTAAAGGTTGCTATAATTAAAAAGGAAGCCAAGGCAAACTGCAACACCACTAACGATTTTTGCAGGTAATTTTTACCCGTAAGATTGAACCTGCTGTATAAAGTTTCAACAGGATTGTAACCAGATAAAACCAACGCAGGATAAAAACCGGCGAGAAAGCCTGTAAGAAGAAATAATATACTATAACCTGCGATCAGTTTTACATCGAATAAATAAGAAAGCGCAAGTGCTTTGTTTGAAAGTTCATTAAAGACAGGCAGTACTAATTGCACGATTGCAACAGCAAAAGCAAAAGCAATAAAACACAGCAAAAACGATTCTCCCAAAAACTGAAATATCAATTGCTTTCTATCGCCGCCAACAACTTTTCGAATGCCAATTTCTTTTGCTCTTTTTACAGAACGTGCAACGGTTAAATTGACAAAATTGATGCAGGCTATCAGTAAAACAAACAAAGCAATACCGGAAAGTATATAAGAATAAACTGGATTACTTGCATTTTGCAAACCATTCTGTGCAGGCAGTTCTGTGCTCATGTGCATATCCGTGAATGGCTGCAGAAAATAAGTGCCCATGCTTGCATCAGGGCCACCACCATATTTTTCAATCATTTGCTTAAAGGTCTGTGTGGCATCCTTCACATAAAACTTCTGCATTTGGTCTTCAATGGTAGCAAGATTGGCATTTGGTGAAACAACGACAAATGTGTTCAGAAAAAAGTTAAACCAGTTATCATTGTTCATTGCATCAGCACGAGATTCCTTAAAAGGCATCAGCACATTAAATTGTATGGAAGAATTTTGGGGACTTCTTTTTGCAACAGCGGTTACTTTAAAAGGTGTAAAACTGCTGTCTTCTTTTGCCATAACTGTTTTTCCAACAGCATCTGTTGTTCCAAAACGTTTTTTTGCTTCATCCTGGGAAAGCACGATGGAATGAGGCTCTTTCAAACACGTTTTTGCGTCACCACTTAATAACGGAAAAGTAAAAACAGAAAAGAAATTTGAATCAACATACAAAAGATCCTGTGACTGAATTTCTGTACCCGTTTTTATGTCTTCGGCACCTGATTGAATACGCACAAACGATTCAAGTCCGGCAACATTTTGGGTAAATCTTGGCCCTTGCAAAAAACCGGTGTTGCCACCTTTATATTCTACACCATTATGTTTCGTTTTTGATACGATACGATAAATATGGTTTACATTATTATGAAACTGATCGAAGCTAACTTCATCCTTTACATAAAGCAAAATCAGCATGGCGCAAGCCAAACCCATACTTAATCCTGCAATATTTATGAATGAATATATTTTATTCCGTTGCAGATTCCGGAGTGCTATTTTGAAATAATTTTTGAACATTTCTGTACAGGTATTTATACGATTTATATGATTATGCTGATTTATATTTCACGATTGCCCATTGCCCATTGACATTTGTCACTTATCAAGTACTCTTTTCACTCTGCCATAGTAATAATCAGAACGGATTTTTTTTGCTGCATTTGTAAGTTCATTTTTCAATGATTCGCTATCTGGCATTTTATCAGCGATTCGTATCAGAACTTCTGATTGGTAAGAATCAGATTTTATATTTCCTGCATAAGCAATTAATTTGCTCCATTCAGACTCATCCTTTATGTTCTCATCAATCAGTTTCTTTAATATTTCCGATTGATAATAATCGCTTTTTATACTTTGCATAGCTGCAATAGTTTGTGAATAGCGATCATTGCCGATGTCTTTATTTTGAAGCAAAGCAGAAATGATCTCTGATTTGTAATAATCGCTTTTCATGTTTGCAGCCATATTCATCACTTTCGGAAAATTATTGTTAGAAATAGCAGCATTATTCAAAAGATTTTTTAAAACTTCAGACTGATAATAATCTGACTTCATTTGATCAACTATAGCTAATACTTCATCAAACTGTTTTTCATTCAATGATGTTTTCAGTAAATTATTGATGGTAGTATATTGATAATAATCAGACTTTATATTAGTGACAGTTCTGAGATAGGCCTCGGATGTAGCTTCATCGCTAAGGAAAGAAGTCATTACACCATTTAATAATTCAGATTTATAATAATCACTGCCCAGGTATTGATCAGCTTTGTTCAGCAATGTGATCATTTCATCTTTTGATAAGTTTTGATTTTTCAAAAGCCATGATAGATACATCTCTTTTACAAAATCACTTTTAAAACGATTTACTTCATTCAGCACCCCAGCCGATCCGTTCTTTGCAAATATTCTTCGTACACGATCGGCCGCATCAATACCGTAATCAATCAGTGTTTCCACGCATTGCTCAAGCAGCGCTTTGTCTTCAGTATTGAGATCGGTTTTCTTAACACCGTTAACAGTATAAGTTATGCTTCCTTTATCATCAGACTTAATGTTCAGTGTTTGATTTTTGATACGATAATCAATAAAGCCATTTCGTGATATTTCGCGAATGCTTTTATCGTCATCTCCAAGCAATACGTCCCCATTCACCTTAAGGCTCATCTTTCCAGTCGCATCTTTCACATTAATCTGAAAAACGTTGTTCAATCTTGAATAAGAAACTTCATTTCTCTGTGCACAAACAAACATGAAAGATGCACAGCATAGCACGGTAATAAAAAGTGTTTTTTTCATAAAGCCTCTCCTAAATCCTCTCTAAATGAAAGGACTTTTAGTTTGATTATAGTTTAAAGTTGTTCATATTTATAAGCCTTTTAAAACTCCCTCTCCATAGTGGAAAGGGTTGGTTGAGGTTATTCTGTTCTTAAGCTTTTTACAGGGTTACCTGTTGCAGCTTTAATCGTATTTAAACATACCACAACTAATGTTAATGCAAACATCGCAACGCCTACAATAACAAAAACCCAAACACTGATGCCAATACGGTAAGTATAATTTTCGAGCCAGTTACTCATCATCCAGTATGTAAGCGGTACCGCAATTAGAAATGCAATTACAACAAGCTTTAAAAATTCTTTTGAGATAAGCATAAGTAGTTGCTGAACACTTGCACCCAATACTTTGCGCACACCCATTTCACGAAAACGTTTTTCGATAGTAAAGGATGCTAAGCCTGCAAGACCAAGACAACAAATAAAAATAGCCAGCGCGGAAAAAATATTTGTGAGCTTGCCTATCAATTCTTCTGTTAAAAATTTCTTCTGAAATTCCTGGTCAACAAACTTGTATTCAAATGGAACGGATGGATTATATTTTTTAAACACGTTTTCTAAGAATGCAATTGCTTTTTGTGCGGGTATTCCGCTTTTTATGCGCATTGTGTTAGTGCTGGAATTGCTGCTATTATACAGCATAAGCATAGGATAAGCAGGCTCGAAAGGGGAAGTCATGATCACATTGTCTGTAACACCTATCACCGTATATGTTTTGCCATAACGCATTTGCATACCGATTGGGTTTTTAAGTTTCATTGCATCAACCGCAGCTTTATTCAAAATCATTGATGTAGTATCGGCAGGCGTTCCGGTAAAATCATGACCTTGTAGAATTTTTACGCCCATTGTTTGTGAAAAGTCAACATCAGTTCCTAAACCTCCCATAATGATTTGCGAATTGGCAGGTTTTCCGTCATAATCAGGTGCACCTGTATTCCACCAAACTTCTGTTATGGGAGATGATGTTCTTGTAACACCTGTTATAATGCCGGATGAAAGTAACTCATGCTTGATAACTTCAAAATTTTTATCGGTATCAGGCGTTGACGGAACCATTACAAGGCCGTTGGGATTATACCCCATGTCACGGTCTTTTGTATGTTGTATTTGCTTGTAAACAATTATGGTTGCAGAAATAAGTAAAATAGAAATAACAAATTGCGAAATAACCAGTACATGCCTTGGCAATATTGTTTTCTTTCCGGAAACAATAGTTCCTTTTAAAACTTTCACGGGATTAAATGAAGAAAGATATAATGCGGGATAACTACCGGCAACAAATGCAGTAAACAAAATAATTCCTAAAGCCATTATCCAGAATAACGGCTGCGTTACGTTTAAGGAAAGATGCTTATCAACCATTAAATTGAACAACGGCAACAAGGCAATAACGGCAATGATTGCAAGAATAAAAGCAATAAATGTTAAGATGAATGACTCACAAAAAAATTGTGCTATCAATTGTTTTTTATTTGAGCCCAATGTTTTTCTGATGCCAACTTCTTTTGCACGTTTTTCACTTCTTGCTGTGGACAGGTTCATAAAGTTAATGCAGGCAATCAGTAAAATAATAATTGCAATAATTGAAAACAGACGAACATATTCAATCATGCCGCCAGTGTTCTTACCATTTTCAAAATCACTGTACAAATGCCAACGGCTCATCGGGAAAACAAAATAACTGCTGATCTCATCATTGCCATGCGACCTTTTTATTTTCGTGATATTTTTATTTAATAAAGAGGTATCAGCATTGGATACAGTTTGTATAAACACATTCCACGAAGAATTTATCCATTCATTCATTGAAGCTTTTGTCCCAGGATCATTGTAATTGAAAGGCATGATCCAATCGAACTTAAAAGTAGAATTGCCAGGTGGATCTTTAACCACTGCCGTAACCTTTACACTATTGTTGTTATCAACTGTGAGGATTTTATTGAGGGGATCTGCATTCCCAAAAAAGGCTTTCGCAGCATCTTCTGTTAGTACAATGGAGTTTGGTTCTTTCAGCGCAGTTGCAGCGTTTCCCTTTACAAACTGCCACGAAAAAATATTAAAGAAATGATCGCTTACTATATAACCTTCTTTCTTTATTTTATTGTTATTATAAGCAAGAAGATTTTGTTGCTGATAAGTGGTAACAACAGCATGCTTTATTTGTGGCGAACTGTTTTCAAGTGCATTCGCAAGTGGCATTGCCATGCTCCTGTCGGTAAAAACCTGGTTATTAAAATCCCTGTTTGCGATAACCTGGTAAATATTATCATAGTTTTTCTGAAACCTGTCGTAAGTGAGTTCATCATATACCCACAATAAAATAAAAACGGTGCATGCAATACCGATGGTTAAACCAAGGATGTTTGTAATAGAAAAACCTTTGTTTCTGAAAAGGTTTCTCCATGCTGTTTTGAAATAATTTCTAAACATTGTTGAACGAAGATTTTTATGGTTTGAATGATTTTATGCTTGTTTATATTGAATCGGGACAATCTTTACAATATGAATAATCATAGTTGAGATTATTATTCGCTCCTTAAACTCCTCACAGGATTAGCAATGGCAGCTTTTATAGCCTGGAAACTTACTGTTATCAGCGCTATCAAGATTGCTAATACTCCTGCCAAAAGAAATATATCAAAACCTAATTTCATCCTGTAGGTATAATCCTGCAGCCATTTGTTCATTACGAACCAACTTATAGGTGTTGCAATAACAATAGAGATTATAACAAGCACGATGAATTCTTTTGAGATCATTCCTGCAATGCCTGCAACACTTGCACCCAGCACTTTACGAATGCCGATTTCTTTTGTACGGTTTTCAGCCATATAGGCAGCAAGACCAAACAAACCAAGACAGGAGATTAAAATCGTTAATCCTGCAAACAGTGCGGCAAGTGTTCCTGTTTGTTTCTGATCACTGAATTTTTGCTCGTATTCCTTATCTACAAAATGATAAGTGAAAGGATAAGCAGGATTATATTTTTTAAAAACCTGTTCCGCTGCAGAAAGATTTTTTGAGAAGTTGTTACTATTGAAACGCATAACAAGATTATACGTCCAGTATTTCGTTCCTATCACGATCATCGGGTTTACATTTTCATAAGGGGAGCCAATAATAAAATCTTTAAAAACACCAACGATCATACGTTTTTCTTGTCCACGTTGTATGTATTTACCTACAGGATTTTTTAATCCCATTTTCCTCACCGCAGTTTCATTCAATAAAACAGATGCGCTGTCAGCAGGATAATTTGTAATATCAATATCACGTCCATCCAGTAAAGTCAGGTCAAGTGTTTTTATAAAATCTCCATACGCTCCTACTCTCGAAAAATTTATATTCTCCTGTTCTTTATTTGCGCCTTCAGATGAATAACCGGAAACACTGCTTCCATCAACCGTAACACCCAAACTGTTTTTGCAGATTGCTTTTACAATACCTTTATTCAACAACTCTGTTTTGATCAATTCATAATTCTTCATTATA
>JAEZRL010000281.1 GCA_023440945.1 Bacteroidota bacterium | reverse complement strand
AAACAAGCACAACAAAAAACTGGAATGCAGGTGTTTTACCACAGCTTGTAAATGCTGCAGATTTTTATATCGTTCATAATTATTATACGCCTTATAACACCAATTCAACTGCAATTGATATTTTAAAATCTGCTTCTTCTGCAACGCAAAAAATGAGTGATTATCTCTCACAGTCAATAACGTCTGCAGGCGCCCTTATTAAACCTTATGCACTTACAGAATACAATATTTTTGCAACAGGTTCGCAGCAAATGGTATCGCATACCGCAGGAATGCATGCAGTAATGGTTTTAAATGAATTAATGAGGAACAAATTTGGTGAAGCAAGCAGATGGGATCTTGCAAATGGATGGGATAACGGAAACGATCATGGTCTTTTTAACAACGGCGATGAGCCTGGTGCTGCGAAATGGAACCCACGCCCTGCATTTTATTATCTGTATTATTTGCAAAAAACCATAGGCGATCGTTTTATCAATTCAACTGTTACCGGCAGTGCTGATGTTGTTAGTTATGCATCCACTTACTCTTCCGGACAAGTGCAGGTAACCTTAGTTAATAAATCTACAACTGCTAAGGATGTTCAACTCTCATTCAAAAATTTTTATCCGGCCAACCGTTTTTACTGGTACACTTTAGAAGGTGGTGATAGCGGTGCAGAATTTTCAAGAAAAGTTTTAGTGAACGGGCAGGGACCAACAGGCGTTTCCGGCGGTCCTGGTAATTATACTTCTCTAAAAGCTTATAGTGCAACTGTTCGAAATGGTGTGAAAGTATCTGTGCCTGCAAGAGGAGTAGTTTATGTTGTGGTTGATAAGTAGCATTGCTATTGATAAGTAAAGTATGGAGAAGTGAACAAGGATACGCCAAACGGATAATTAATTGATGAGTAAATTGTGCACTCAAACTTTTATTCATGTGTGGTATTGCAGGAATTATTTCACCTTACCCATCTCTTATACAACAGCCTCGTTTGCAAAGGATGGCAGATGTATTGATACATCGTGGTCCTGAAGACGAAGGTTACTGGATAAATACTTCTCAAACAGTTGGTTTCGCACACAGAAGATTATGCGTTGTTGATCTTTCACAAAATGCTTCGCAACCTTTTCATTACTTGCATTACACACTTGTTTACAATGGTGAGATCTATAATTATATTGAACTGAAAGAAACCTTGCAGAAGCAAGGATATACCTTTTCTTCAAAATCCGATACCGAAGTTATTCCTGCTGCCTACGATTATTGGGGAAAGGATTGTCTGCATCATTTTGATGGCATGTTTGCTTTTGCTTTATGGGATGATAAAACACAGGAGCTTTTTATTGCAAGAGATCGTTTTGGTGAGAAGCCTTTGTATTATTATGCAGAATATAAACAACGTGGAAGGTTTGAGCAATTTTTATTTGCAAGTGAAATGAAAGCGTTGTTTGCTGGAGGTGCACCAAAGAACCTCAACGGTACCATGATGCTTAATTATCTTGCCCTTGGTTATGTGCAAAATCCGCAAAAGAAAACAGAAACTTTTTACAACAATATCCTCTCATTACCACCCGGAAACTATCTTACAATTCAACCATCTGCAGGCAGAGTGCAAATGCGAAAATGGTACAGGCCGAAATTAACTTCGATCAATATTTCAGAGAATGATGCTATTGAGAAATTCCGTGAATTATTTTTTGCATCTGTGAAAAGAAGATTGCGAAGCGATGTCGCAACAGGAACAAGTTTAAGTGGTGGAGTAGATAGTTCAAGTATTGTTGCGGCAATTCATCAATTTAAGAATATATCCTTGCAATGGAAAAATATTGGCTTTACTGCTGTGTTCCCTGCGTTTGAAAAGGATGAAGCTGCATATAGTAAACAGGTTGCAGAGTTTGCACATATACAACAAATAACAATAGCGCCTTCCGCAGAAGATTGGATAAAGCATTGGAATGAACTGATGTATTACCAGGAAGAACCTTTACAAAGCAGCAGCGTGTTAACACAATTTCTTGTATATAAGCTTTCAAAAGAAAACAACGTAACGGTGTTACTGGATGGACAGGGCGCTGATGAAATATTAAGCGGTTATAAAAAATATACACACTGGTTTTTGCAGGAAATGTTGCAAAAAAATGTTTCGTTATTTACGAAAGAAAAAAAATTACTAAAGCAAAACAATTTCCTTGAACAATGGAGCTGGAAGAATTATCTCGCAGCTTATCTTCCTGAAAAAACAGCACAACAATTACAGAAAAGAGCTTTTAACCATTTGAAAGATGCAGATATTGATACAGAATTTTTTCATCGTTATAATAATTTCGATACACTTTATAAACCAGTTATAAAACAATTGGATGAAATACTTTATTTCAACACTTTTCAGTTTGGTTTGGAAGAATTATTAAGATATGCAGATCGCAATTCAATGGCGCATTCAAGAGAGGTAAGGTTGCCTTTTTTAAATCATGAACTTGTTGAATTCGTTTTTTCTCTTCCTTCAACTTATAAAATAAAAGATGGTTTTACCAAGTGGATATTGCGTAAAAGCATGAACAATTATTTGCCTTCACCTGTTTGCTGGCGAAAAGATAAAACAGGTTACGAACCACCGCAAAAAAAGTGGATGGAAAATAAAACCATCCACGAAATGATTTACGAAAGCAAAAAGATATTGGTTGAAAAAAATGTGCTGAAAAAAGAAGTATTACAAAAAAGAGTACAACCAAAAGCAGCACACGAAGCCGGTAATTACGACTGGCGTTATCTGTGTGCTGCTTCTCTATTCTGACTATAATTGTTTTTTAAATTTTTCTACTACCTGCAGGTTACCATTTGCATCAGATTTTACAGTGTACCATCTTTTATCATCCTGCATTTTTACATAATAATTCACAGCATCAACAGTGGTTACTTCTGTTACACCAAATATTTGTTTTTCAGGAAACCTTTTCTTCAAACTCATTAATACATTCAACGGTAATTTGTTTTCTGGATAATATCTTAATGAACTAACAAATTCTCCATTTTTATCATAATTCACTTTTACAAGCATATCAGATTCTTTAAAGCTTGCAAGAAAGCCTTTATCATCTTCGTGCCATTTTACATTATGTGCATTGGGAAAAGATGAATTAAAAGCTTTCAAAAGTTTTGCTCCCGGGTTGGCAAATAAAGAAGCAGTACTTATAAGAGTTGCAATGGCTAAGGCGGTTATCTTTTTCATATTTAATTGTTTTAAGTGTGATGTATTTGTTGATGTAAAACTATAAGGATGTACAAGGCGAGTCAAGCATTTCTACACGGTCGGAAGTGTTATTTTCAGCAATAACAGCAGCGAAGAATATACTTGTTACTGAAGTATGAAAAATAGGGGATGAACTGGTTCAAAAAGCGGATGAAACACTTTGCCATTGTTACACAAAAGCGGTTAACCTTTTGTTAATCTGAATGAGCGTTACATCAACGGTAAAAGAAGGCTCATTTAAACAATTGTTTTTGTTTATGCTTTAATGCTCATCTTTGCTGCTTAGTGATTGTTGACCTAAAAAATTTATTATGAGATTAGCAACAAAATTCATTCATGCCGGAGTAGAACCTGATCCTTGCACTGGTGCTATTATGACGCCCATTTATCAAACTTCAACTTTTGTTCAATCTGCCCCGGGTGAACATAAAGGTTATGAATATGCACGTTCGCAAAATCCTACACGTTTTGCATTGGAGAGAGCATTGGCTGAAATAGAAAACGGTAAATATGGTTTGGCATTCAGCAGTGGTGTTGCGGCAACAGATGCAGTGATGAAATTATTGAAACCAGGTGATGAAGTGATTGCAGCAAATGATATGTACGGAGGAACCTATCGTTTGTTCAGTAAGATATTTGAAAAGTTTGGTATTAAGTTTCATTATATAAACATGCAGGATGCAAACAATATCAAACAATACATCAACAGCAACACAAAATTGATATGGACAGAAACACCAACTAATCCGTTGATGAATATTGTTGATATAGCTGCCGTCGCATCCATTTCCAAACAGCATAATTTGATACTGTGTGTTGACAACACTTTTGCTTCGCCTTATTTGCAAAACCCGTTGGATCTTGATGCGGATATCGTGCTGCATTCCGCAACAAAATATTTGGGTGGTCACAGTGATGTTATACAAGGCGCTTTAATAATGAATGATGAAGCCTTGAGAGAGCAATTGTATTTCATACAAAAAAGCTGTGGTGCCGTGCCTGGTCCGCAGGATTGTTTCTTGGTGTTAAGAGGTATTAAAACATTGCATGTGCGCATGCAAAGGCATTGTGAGAACGGTGAAAAAGTTGCTCATTCATTGCGCAATAATCCGGCAGTTGATAAAGTGTATTGGTGCGGTTTTGAAGATCATCCCGGTTATGCTGTTGCAAAAAAACAGATGCGTGGTTTTGGCGGAATGATGAGTTTTACTTTGAAAGATGACAGCGCAGAAAATGCAAAAAGAGTTTTATCATCTACAAAAGTTTTTGCACTGGCAGAAAGTTTGGGTGGGGTTGAAAGTTTGATCAATCATCCCGCAACGATGACACATGCTTCCATACCAAGAGAAGAAAGAATAAAAAATGGTTTAAGTGATTCACTGATAAGATTAAGCGTTGGAATTGAAGATGCAGAAGATTTGATAGAAGACCTGAAGCAGGCGATTGGGTAAGTTATGTTATGAACATTAGGAGTCGGATATTTACAACGTCTGGCTCCTTTTCCACTGAATTCTAATTTTGAGTTGTAATTAAGCAATATCTTCTGGCTGTGATATACATTTAATATTCTGTATAATGTAACCTTGTGCTATTTCAGGTACATCTTCTATTGTAAATTGATAATATATGAATGCATTTTAATTGATTCTTATTGCAATCAAGCGAAATTGTAAGTATCTTATAAGCACTAATAATACTTCATGTTTGGCATAGTGCTTTTTATGAGAAGAGTATTTATTTTAAAAGTACTTTTAGGTACTGTTCTACCTCTTGCTGCCCAACACGAAATCACACCTCTTCCTCTTGAAGATCTCGACCGCGATTCGTTGAACAGAATGATCAACGTGTATAAAAAGGAAAATAATTGTAAGAAACTCGGCGAAATTTATGGTGGCATTTATACTTTTTATGCTGAAAGTGAACATCGGGATTCTGCTACCATTTATGCCATCAAATCAGAGGAACATTCTTACAAAGCCGGCGATTCAGCAAGATATTATTTTACCCAAACCAAATTAGGTGAATTTTCCACCGATGCCCGGAATTTCAATCTTGCCAAAGCATACTATCAAAAGGCGCAGAATTATTACGAGGCAACAAAGAATTATAAGATGTTGTTTCATGTTTATGGAGGTCTTGCTCATTTGTATGAAATGCAAAACGATTCTTTAAACAGCGTCAGATATGAGTCATTAGCAATAGAGATAAATAAGAAAGGAAGAGACACCTTAGGTGAAGTTATTTTGAATGATCTTAGAATAAACAAGCTGATACAGAATAATAAACTGGATCAAAGTATCTCGCTGATAAAAAGAAATCTTTATTTAATAAACAGCGCTTCTGTTCTGGGAAATGGAGAGGAAGTTAGAACCATCCGGCGCAGGTTAGATCTTAATCGTTTGGCAGAATGTTATATACGCAAAAAAGATTACGTTACTGCAATACAAATTCTAAAGCAACCATTGCCTTATTATTCTCAAATGACGTTGTATGATCTGAACATCGATCGCTATCGCATGCTTATCAATAGTTACATTAATATAAATGAAAAAGACAGCGCAATTAAATATAATGAAGCTTTTTTTAAAGCTGCAGAAAAAGCAGTTGAGAACATAAGTCCCGAAAAGCTCAATGAAATATCAGCAAAATATGAAGCGGAAAAAAAGCAGAGACAGATCGCAGAACTGCAGCAGCAAAACCATCTTCAGCAATTAAAGGTTTCCGCGCAGCGGACAGTAAACGTTGCATTTATCAGCATTTTCATTGCCACCGCAATCGCTACTTATCTTATTATCAAAAGCATTCACCAGAAAAGAAAAATGCAGATAGAATTCGAAATACAAAAAGCCGAATTGGCCCAGAAACATGCTATCGAAATAGAGCGCTACCGTATCTCTTCTGAGCTGCACGATGATCTTGGAGGCGGACTATCAACGATAAGATTGATAAGTGAAATGGCGATGCATGGTAACTCCGGCAGTGATACCGAAAAACAATTGAATAAAATTTCGGAATCATCAAAGGAGCTTGTTCAAAAAATGAACGAGATAGTTTGGGCGTTGAATATCAACAACGACAATTTACAAAGCCTTGTAATTTATATACGACAGTTTACAGCAAGATTTCTTGAAGATGTTGGTATCGGGAGCAACATAAAAATAGACAACAATATTCCTGATATGCCTGTTAATGGCAACCACCGGCGGAACATTTTTTTAATAGTAAAAGAAGCGCTGCATAATATTGTCAAACATGCCAATGCAACACTTGTTGAGTTAACCATAACGTTCGATAATTCTTTATGCCTTACCATTCATGATAACGGACCCGGTATTTCTGAAGAAATTTTGAGAGGCAAAAAAGGTAATGGCTTAATTACCATGCAAAAAAGAGCAGATGAATTAAAAGGTGATTTTAATATCTGCAATAAGAAAGGTACGCTTATATCTTTTTCCATTCCCCTGGAACATTTATCACACGAAAGTGTTATAGAATAAAACAGTTGTAGTCATTAATTTACTGTGTTTTACAAAGCATTATTATGATGGCGGGTGGGGGCGGATGGTAAAAAAATGTTTCTAATTAACATGTAATGGTAACGGTATGCATCATAGAAGATTGGAAAGATTACAGAGAAACCCTGCAGCTATTGATAAAAACGACACCAGGCCTTGAATGTGTTGGTACTTATGAGAACGCTGAAAAAGCGGTTGATGAAATTACACTGTTGCAGCCGAATGTAGCGTTAATTGATATTAATCTTCCCCGTATGGATGGTATTGAACTCGTAAAAAGGATCAATACAATTTCACCTTCCACTTTAAGTATAATGTGTACGGCTTATAATGAAGACGAAAAGATATTCAGAGCTTTAAGTGCAGGGGCACATGGTTATATGCTCAAATCATCATCGCCTGCAAAGATTATTGATGCCATATTTGAACTGGTGAATGGCGGAAGCCCGATGAGTGCTGAAGTTGCCAGAAAAGTTGTGACG
>JAEZRL010000273.1 GCA_023440945.1 Bacteroidota bacterium | reverse complement strand
ATATCAAATGAACAGTTACGACAGGCACGCAAAGCATTAGCGGAAGATCGTACACGTGTTTTGATTGAAACCATGCCTCATATTGTGGCAACAACAAAAGCAGATGGAAGTTTAACCTATTCCAATCAGCATTTAATGAATTATACCGGCTACAGCTTTGATGAAATAAAACAAGGCAAATGGGCAGAGGCAATTTTTCCGCCGGATCTCAAAAAAATTCTTGTTGCATGGAAAAGGTCTTTATCCACACGCAATACATTCCAAAGTGAATTTAGGTTTAAAAGACTGGACGGGCAGTATTTCTGGCATCTTGTTATTGCCAAGCCTATAATGGATGAAGACAATAGTGTTTTCATGTGGATACTCACCTTTACAAATATTCATGATCAGAAAATGATGGATGAAAAGAAAGATGAGTTTATAGGTATTGCAAGTCACGAATTAAAAACGCCCCTTACAAGCGTAAAAGCATATACACAGCTTTTGCATTCACTTTTGAAGAATGAGAAGAATGAAGAAGCATTGTTCTACATAAAAAAGGCAAATTTATTCATCGATAAACTTAATAGTCTTATATCCGAATTACTGGATATAACAAAGATGCAGCATGGCAAGCTTTCACTTACTATTTCAGAATTTAATTTTGGTGAATTACTTAAAGAAACGGTTGATTTTATGCAAGCATCTTCCCCCAAACACACCATTTATGTAAAAGGAAATGCAGATGTTGTTATAAAAGCGGATAAAGAAAGAATTCAGCAGGTGCTTGTCAATTTTATTAACAATGCCATTAAATATTCTCCGGAAGCGGATAAAGTAGAAATAACCGTATCAACAGATGAAAATAATCTAACCGTAGGCGTCAGAGATTTTGGTATCGGCATTCCCGCTATTGATATCAATAAAGTATTCGAACGGTTTTATCGTGTACAGGATAACGCTACAAAATTCCAGGGATTGGGCATTGGCTTATTCATCTCTTCTGAAATAATAAAACGACATCACGGGGAAATCCGGGCAGAAAGCGAGTTGAACAAAGGTTCTGTTTTTTATTTTTCTCTCCCTTTAAAGGAGGCATAACAATCTGCTTCTTCCATCAACAGTCATCTTATCTTCGCCTTTCGTATGGGACAAAAAAAACTACAACGATTTGCGGAGATAAAAACTTTTACCAATGTGTTGGAATATCCGCAAAACATGCAAGGCAAATGGGCATCGTTCTTTAAAAATGATAATCCTGTTGTTTTAGAACTTGCTTGCGGAAAAGGAGAATATGCCGTCGGCCTCGGCAGATTATATCCGGGTAAAAACTTTATTGGCATGGATATAAAAGGAAACCGCATCTGGAAAGGTGCAAAAACGGCTTTGGATGAAAACCTTACAAATGTTGCTTTTATACGTTCGCAAATTGATAAAATAACAAATTATTTTGCTGCAGAAGAAGTAAGTGAGATATGGATAACTTTTCCTGACCCACAGTTGCGTTTATCAAAAGTAAAAAAGCGTTTAACACATCCCCGGTTTCTGCGTTTATATCAACAAATATTGATAAAGAATGGAATAATCCATTTAAAAACCGATAGTCCTGATCTGTATCAATTTACCAAACAGGTTATCAGCTTATTTCAACTTCAATCGTTGAAAGATATAGATGATGTTTATGCTGAAAAAGATATTCCGCCGGATCTTGCTATTCAAACACACTATGAAAAGCTGGACATAGCAAACAGCAGCAAGGTTCATTATTTGCAGTTTAAGATTGATAGAGAATTTCCACTGGAAAAAGATGATCGGTTAAAGCAACTGGTAAATGAGCAAAACATTGATTGAAAACGAAGATTATTATTTTAATGAAAAGGGATTGATGGTTTTTTCCGAAAAATATCATCTTGAAAGAGGCTGTTGTTGTGGCAATGGCTGCAAACATTGCCCTTATAATTATGAAAATGTTGCTGAACCAGAACGCAGTTTATTATTGAATGAAAGAAAGCAGACTAAAGGAAAAAATTGAATGCTTTTATATCTCCATTTGGAAACTGTACATCATAAAAAATTTCAGATGAAACGCACTTCGAAAATACAGGAAGAAAAGCCACGTGTTAAGCAACCAAAACAATACAGTTTTTTTGAAGATGTTTGGGATGTTGCTCGTCAAATCCCTAAAGGGCGTGTTACTTCTTACGGTGCAATTGCAAAATATCTGGGTACAAAAATGTCTTCCCGAATGGTTGGCTGGGCAATGAGTTCTTCTGTTGCAGCAAAACCAAAAGTACCGGCACATCGGGTTGTAAACCGTGTTGGTTTATTAAGTGGGAAAGTACATTTTAATCCGCCGGAATCCATGCAAAAATTATTAGAAAAAGAAGGCATAAAAGTAGAGAATGATAAAGTGGTAGAATTTGAAAAAAGATTTTGGGATCCTGTTAAGGAGTTGAATATTTAAGTGGATGCTAATTCGCTCCATTACTTACAGCAGTACAAGTGTGCGACGCAACGATGTTCAATGCTTATTCAAAAGCTGGTAACAAAAAGACTATTCATAAAAAACTTCAAACTTTTATAAAGTTCGGGAATGTGTTATAAGATCAAATGCTTCGTCTGCATCCATTCGTTTCAAAATTTTAAACTGTTTGCCTTCAATAGAAGTATAAGATTTGAAGAAATGTTCTGTTTCTGTAAGTATTTTTTCCGGAAGATCTGTCAGCGTTTGAATGTGTGCATATACTTTTGATTTCTCAGGAACGCCGAAAAAGCGGTCGTTACGCACCCAATCTTTATTCACATCTTTTTGTTCTGCAGCGATAACACCTACAATGCGACACGTTAGCAAGCAGCCCGGAAACATTTTAAATTCAGAAACAATGAGCACGTCTAATGGATCTCCATCACCGCCTTTTGTATTGGGTATAAAACCAAAATCATAAGGAAACACCATTCCCTCCGGCATCGCTTTATGCAGTTTAAAAAGCTTATACGCCGGCTCATATTTGTATTTCAAAGTGCAACCGGCGGGTGTTTCAACAATAACA
>JAEZRL010000253.1 GCA_023440945.1 Bacteroidota bacterium | reverse complement strand
CTAACGTGATTGAAACAGAAGCCTTAATTAAACGCTCATCAACCGTTTTAAAAGAAATTGTAGAGAGAGATCAGATCGATAACATCGTTCTAAAAGTTGATGCAGAGGGCGCCGAATATGCCATCCTTCGTGACCTTGCGGAAACTTATCCTTCCTTCTTTGATAAAGTAAGTGTTATCATTGGTGAAGCGCATTTAGGCATGGAAGAGTTAATAAGCCGTTTACAGGCTTTTGGTTTTAAACAGGTCTCAACCAAGTCGCTTAACCCCAAAACGCAGGATTTTCTTTTTGTAAGAGAATAGAAATCTTCCAAATCCGTTTCTTAATGTTATTTTATTCTCATGATATTGTGGCAAGAGATATTTTTGCACCCGTCCTGGTAAGTTAAACCAAACTTGCATCCTCTTTATTATCACAGGACATAAAAGTAAATACAACTGAAATATGAAAATTGTTGTTGTAGGTACCGGTTATGTTGGACTTGTTACCGGCGCCTGTTTAGCTGAGGTAGGAACAGAAGTTATTTGTGTGGACGTGAATCAACAGAAAATCGAAAATCTCAAAAAAGGTTTACTTCCCATTTATGAACCTGGTCTCGATGAAATTGTAGATCGAAATGTAAAGAAAGGACGTCTTCATTTTAGTACAAGTTTAGGAGAATCGATCGTAGGTGCGCAGGTGGCCTTTATTGCTGTAGGAACACCTCCGGGAGAAGATGGCAGTGCCGATCTTCAATATGTATTAAAAGTGGCTGATAACATAGGCAGGTTTATGAGTGGCTACCTTGTTGTTGTAACAAAAAGCACCGTTCCGGTAGGTACGGCAGCAATGGTAAAAAATGCTATTGCCGGCGCTTTAAATGAAAGAAATATCAGCCTTGCTTTTGATGTTGCTTCTAATCCTGAATTTTTAAAAGAAGGTGCGGCTGTGGAAGATTTTCTAAAGCCAGACAGGATTGTTATCGGCGTAGAAAGCGAAAAAGCCAAATCTCTATTACAACAGTTATATGAACCTTTTGTATTAAATGGCCATCCGATTTTATTCATGGATGTTCCTTCGGCTGAAATGACGAAGTATGCAGCGAATGCTATGCTTGCTACCAAAATATCTTTCATGAATGATATTGCCAATTTGTGTGAATTGGTTGGTGCTAATATTAACGAAGTAAGAAATGGCATCGGTTCCGATCCGAGAATTGGTAAACGTTTTATTTATCCCGGAATTGGTTATGGCGGTTCATGTTTTCCAAAAGATGTGAAGGCTCTTATCCGTACTGCGCAAGACTACAAATATAATTTGCGTATCTTAAAAGCAGTGGATGATGTAAATGATGATCAAAAGAAAGTGCTTATCAAAAAAATAAAAGCCTACTTTGGAAATGATCTGAATGATAAAGTATTTGGTATATGGGGATTATCCTTCAAACCCAAAACGGATGATATGCGGGAGGCGCCATCACTTGTTATCATAGAGGCGTTGCTTGAAGCAGGAGCAAAAGTAAAAGCGTATGATCCAGTTGCAATGCATGAAGCAAAACATATTCTAGGCGATACCATTACTTATGTAGAAGATACAATGGATGCGGTAAAAGATGCAGATGCTTTGATACTTGCAACAGAATGGCCGGAATTCAGATTGCCAGACTGGAAGCTTATTTATAGTAGTATGAAATCACCGGTTATTTTTGATGGAAGAAATATTTATAACCCCCATGATATGCTTGAAAGAGGCTTTACTTATTTCGGCATCGGGCTCCAGGTTTCATCAGAAAAAAGTATTTATGAGGTTAAATCTATGGGCGAAATAATCTAAACAAACTGCGAAAGAGAATTTTTATGAACCAAAAAAGAATTTTAATTACAGGAGCCGCCGGTTTTTTAGGCTCACATCTTTGTGATCGTTTTATGAATGAAGGTTATAAGGTGATAGGAATGGATAACCTTATAACCGGGGATCTTCAAAACATACAACATTTATTTTCTTCGGCCGATTTTGAGTTTTATCATCATGATGTAACAAAGTTTGTTCATGTTCCGGGCAAGCTTGATTATATTTTGCATTTTGCTTCTCCGGCAAGTCCCATAGATTATTTAAAAATTCCGATCCAGACTTTAAAAGTTGGTGCGCTTGGTACGCACAATTTATTGGGTTTAGCAAAAGATAAAAAAGCAAGAATACTTGTTGCCTCCACTTCTGAAGTGTATGGTGATCCAACGGTTCATCCGCAAACGGAAGATTATTGGGGAAATGTAAACCCTGTTGGTCCGCGTGGTGTATATGATGAAGCAAAGCGTTACCAGGAAGCAATTACAATGGCTTATCATACTTATCATGGTGTTGAAACAAGAATTATACGGATTTTTAATACCTATGGGCCGCGTATGAGATTGAATGATGGAAGAGTGCTTCCTGCATTTATCGGCCAGGCATTACGTGGCGAAGATTTAACTGTTTTTGGTGATGGAAGCCAGACTCGTTCTTTCTGCTATGTAGATGATCTGATAGAAGGTATCTATCGTTTATTGCATTCTGATTATGCAAAGCCTGTAAATATCGGAAACCCGAATGAAATAACGATCAAAGATTTTGCGGAAGAAATTCTAAAACTTACTGGAGCAAATCAAAAAGTAATTTATAAACTTTTGCCTACAGATGATCCTAAACAAAGACAACCGGACATTAGTTTAGCGAAAGAATTATTAGGCTGGGAACCAAAAGTAAACCGTAAGGAAGGATTAGAAAAAACTTATGCTTATTTCAAAACCCTCACACAAGACGAATTGTATAAAAAAGAGCATAAAGATTTTTCTGCATTTATGAGATAGGAGATTTAGTAAATATTTGTTGGAGAAAGCTGATACAATCATTGTTATTCTAATATCACTGTTATTGCTTTCTTTGATCTTCAAGATAATTCTTGTTGATAAATGTATTGACAATAACTTTTAGTTAGGAGAACTTCTATTTGTTTTATGAAAGGAAAACAAATAGTGTTGCTTTATTCACTTTTTCAAAAACAACTCGATCTTGCGGAGATACCTGAAAAGTAAAATCAGAACTTTATCGGACAATAGAAACTCAAAATTTAAAAATCTGAAATCAAAACTATAGATTCAAGTATTCTATCTCCTTCACTTCTTCAAATAAACTTCAACATATCCGTTTGTTGGTCTTCGTGGTGCAAAAAAGGTCTCCACTTTATTATAATACTTTTGCAAAGTATCTCTAACGCGGAATGGATAAAAATTATTTAGTGGCGGAACGTATTCAAACATCACTACATCATAATAATTATTCTTTATTTTATCGCAGAAAGCATCTGTTTGTTTGTTGAACATACCTACACCAAGATGAAACCATAAAGGATAATCAGTACCTTTCTCTAACTTGTAACCTAACTCATAATCCAAAGGCGTTAACTCCGTCATGTTTAAAACTTTCACATCCTGTTTTTTAAAAACAGGCATTTGCCTGATGCGTTGAATACCGGCAACGGTTGAGGGTGGAAGATACATTCTATCAAAAGCTTTTGAATCAGGAACCGTTGTCCAGGTACTTTCATCTTCATAATCCGTAGTATCTAAATTCAGCATGTAAGTGTGGCGATTGATAACATTTTCACCGGTAGGAGAGGTTTGAATGTTTGCTGTTGGTTGCGGAAAAAAACGATCCGCTATGCGTTGAAAATATTTCCAGTACATGCCTGACCACCAAATGAAAACAACAACCAGTAATAACAGCGCATTTTTTATGTTTGAATAATTAACAATAGAAATACCTGAAAGCAATGTAAGAACATAAGCAAATGCAAAACTGTGAAAGAAAATATTATTATCCTCCGGAACATAACTTGTAACCTGGAAGATGGCAGCCTCGCCTAAAATGCCAATCGTAAGAATAAGGAAAAGCATATTTCTCTTCTCATAAAAAAATTGTTTGCCTTGTTTGAATTTATTCAACAGCAACAAGACGATCAACAGGAAATAAAATTTTATCCATTGTGATTCACCTAAAATCCCCTCGAGTAATTCCTGTATAGAAATACGGGCTGTATGTGGCGGCTGCCCGTGATTAAACCAATAAGCGAAATTGTATTTAAGAAAAGGCACAATAAAAATGCAGGCAAAAACAACATAAGCAATCAAAAAGAAAATAAAATCCTTCCATTTTTTTTCAACGATTGCATGATAAAGAATTAGTGCAAAAGCAATAACGAAGGCAAAGAAGCCTCCATCCTGTTTAGTGAAAAAAGAAAGAAAGGTAAAAAATGTAGAAAGGGCTAAAAAAATATAATTGCTTTTTTTTTCTCCTGTAATAAAAACAAGCATGAAATAAATACCAATGATCTCATAAATGATCACAGAATTATTATACCAGGGCCAGAAGTTGATAAAAATATACGATATGCAAAACACTGCTACTGATGCAACTCTTATACCCGTATCAACCTTTAATTTTTTCAATATGCCTCTGAAAGATTATCCTGCAACAATGTTCAAAAAATATTGTGCTTTTATCAATGTAAATAAATAAGGGCCGAAAATTTTGAAGAAGATAGCAGGAACGATCCAGTAACCAAAACCCATCGGCAACCCAAAATCTTTATAAGGAACTTCGCCTAAGTACAACCGATAAGCGCCTTCCCAGGAAAGAAAAATATTAATGCGATAAGGAAAGTGTAAAAAAAGCGGAACAGCAGAAAAAATTAAGATCAGTATAAGATCAAAGTAATTAAGCCACTTATTGTTGCCAATTGCCAGGGGTCGGTGCATTGATTGTATTTGAAAAGTTACTGTTTCGCTGCGCTTATCGTTCAGCATTGAAATTTCAACGAATATTAAATAAATCAGAATATTCCTCAAAATTATTCTAAACACCTGTTAGTTGTTGCTAATTTGCCCATTGTTAAGTATTTTTTTAATACTGATTGTTTTGTTTTCTGGCCAGGTCTTTTTGAAAATATTTTTGATATAAATGCAGGAGGCAAAACGAAAATAGTAATCTTAAAATGCTTATAGTTGTTTAGTATAAATTCTGCTTTATAAATTGACAAACAATGCAAATAATGTAACAGGTGGA
>JAEZRL010000248.1 GCA_023440945.1 Bacteroidota bacterium | reverse complement strand
GGTATGGATGATTTTCAATTCCCGGCATTACCGGGATAGTTTTTGCTCGTCTCAACCAACAAAGGCAGGGATTCAAAGCCTTTAACTGTTGTGTACAATTGCAATTGAAATATCCTTGCTATCTTTAAAACACTTCATTCAAATAAACAATTTTTATGGAAGATAAAAGAGTAAAGGAAAATGTGATGGAAGCCACAGAACAACAAATGCTCAAAAAAATATCGGGTAAAGTAGTGGCAATAAAAAAACAGCGGGCACAAAATGAGAATAAGCCCAGGATGTATCTTAAAGTAAGAAACCTATTGTCAAACGTAAAAACTGAACTGGCAGCAGAAGTTATTGCTGAAAGAGAAAAATAAGTATGCTCTATTATTTTGATACCAGTGCAATGGTAAAACTTTATCACGACGAAACAGGTTCCGATACAGTGAAAACGCTGTTTGAAGATAATGCTGCCGACAATTGTATTTGCCAGTTAACACTTACTGAATTTTGCAGCAGTTTATATAAAAAATTGCGGACAAAAGAAATAGCTGATGAACGGATAGTACAGGAGGCTATAAAGAGTTTTGAAATTGATACGCAATTTGAATGGACTGTACAAATTAATCAAAATGTTTTTGATGAGGCCCGCACAATTATTGGAAAATACGGAGCTCGATATTCCATACGGACGCTCGATGCTTTACAGTTAGCATGTGCTGAACTGATATCAAGAACCGAAGAAACTACTTTCATCAGTTCAGATGAAAAACAAAATGCGGTTGCACATGAAATGGGCTTTCACGTTATTAATCCGGCTGCAACAGATAAAGAGCCTGAGCTTTAACCAATAGGCGTTGTTAAAAAATATGCTTAAAATCCACTACAAATCCACTACACAACTATAGTTCAAATAATTCCCCTACCCCTGTTGGTTGTTACCGACAGGAAGTTCAATGAACAATACTTCCTTCCACTGCACTTTCACCGCGTTGCCTGAAGAATTCAAATATTTGCTGACAAATTTTTTGGAACAAGACGGATGTTTTTCAATTCCCGGCATTACGGGATCGTTTTTTGCTCGTCCCAAGACCAACAAAGGCGGAACGGGACAAGCAAAAGAAGGCAAAGCAGTGCAAAGAAACGCAAGGCGGCGCAAGCCTCTGCTGCATTGTATTTTTTACTAAAAATGGTGTTTACTTTTAGTTAGCAGTTATCCTTTATCCGCGGTAAGGAAACTGTGTTAACCAAATTTTCTAACTCTTAAAATCCATTATCATGGGTAGAATCTCAAAAGGTATCCTGGGCGGGTTCTCAGGAACCGTGGGCACGGTTATCGGCGGTAGCTGGAAGGGCATTAACTACATGCGCAGCCAGCCTGCAAGAAAAACCAACAACCCTTCACAGGCACAACTGGAGCAACAGGCAAAGTTTACGGTCATCGTCAGGTTTATTCAAAGTATGACCGCCTTTGTAATGTTCAGCTTCCGCAATTTTGCCATTCAGATGACAGGGTTTAACAATGCTGTTTCTTACAATTTAAAAAATGCGCTAACCGGTACTTATCCTGACTACGAGGTTGACTATACCAAAGTATTGGTGAGCAGGGGCGACCTTCCGAATGGTTCGGCACCCGGCGCTACAGCATCCGCAGGAAACGTTGTATTTAGTTGGACGGACAACAGTGGTACAGGCAGAGCAAGGGCAACGGATAAATCCTTACTACTGGTGTATTGTCCCACTCTGAACATGTCTATCTATGTTACAGAAGGAGCAGACCGCAGCGCAGGTACCGATACAGTTAACGTGAGTACTTTTTCGGGAGAAACAGTACATACCTATATCAGTTTTATTTCAGAAGATGGCAGGGATGTAGCGAGCAGTATTTATACCGGTGAGCTTACGATTGCCTAGGGTTTAGAATGTAAATTAAGAATTGTAAGAAAGCATGATAAAAACTGTCTTTTAAAGACGGTTTTTATTTTTTATCCTGCTTCTCCCTGGTGGGCTTAGTACACCAGGCAGGGTAGCCACTTAAAAATAGAAAAGTGTCTGCCGCTTATTGATTATAACTTATAACTCCTCACGAATAGCTTGTCACTTATTGTCTGTTACTTTCTTTGCCTTGATGCAAAGAAAGTAACAAAGAAAAATCAAGAAAAAACGATATACAGCCCGTTTTTTCATATGCGATGATGAAGCTTTTGTGCTACTGTAGCTTCAGCAGTTGGGCCTTGATAAGCTATTCGGGATGGTTGATATTTTTATAAGCTGCTTTCACTTAAAGCATTTCTATCTCCAGTTTAGTTTTTTCTCTTTAATTTTTCCTCGTGATACGAAGGTGAATTATTCAATTAGTTCTATCCTCAAGCTATTGCATCAGTAATACTGTTTGAATTAAAGATCAAAGCTCAAAAGCCGAAAAGTCAGCACTACGAAAGCGCAATCAGGGCGTGTGCACGGATGTGTTGAAATATCATCCGTGCTTGAACTTTTTGGTACTTTTTCTTTCAAGAGAAAAAGTACAGGAAAACGGGTGCATAATATTATAAGTACTTTTCATAGAAAGAAGCAGCGACGTTGAGGATACGAGGCCCTTGCGGCCCTAGCAGGAGAGTTAATTAAAAATAAAAAGGTACCGCTTATTGATCATAACTTATAACTCATAATTCATAACTTCTCACGAACATCCTGTGGATAGAATGAGTTCAGGTATGTAGCAGATGATATTTGCTGGTGATAAGATCAACAAAGGCAGAAGTCGTCTGTAAGAGACGATGCCGGTCAAACAAAAAATAATGCCACTTGGAAGGTGGCAAGAGACGATTTTTAAACTGGAATAATTTTTAGTTTGTACGAATCAATAAATGGGTAAATTGAATTTACCTTCTGTAACGGATATCTTGTTATCGCCCGTGTTACTAAAAAAGGTACCGCTGAATGTTCCGCTAACTTTAGAAGCAGTAAGTTCTGTAATAACAATTTGCAGTTTCGGATCAGGGCCGGTAGCCAGTCCGGAACTATATAATTGTGATTCATCGGTAGTAGTGCCTGTGGGATTAAAACCACCCAGTACCAATACGTCGTCTGAAGCGCCGTCAATATAAGTACCTGTGGTAACAGTACCAGTTGTTTGCGCAACGGTGAGACTAAAGCCTTCAATGGAAGAGGCCGATGCATAGGCTGCCATACCAATTGAATGATTACCATCTACATTAATTACAACCGCTGCTCCATTAGCGGTATAATTTTTTTGTATGCCGTCCACTTTGGCCTGGATATAAAAGCCTGAATCAGGATTAGAACTTTCTTTCTTGCAGGAGTTCAAAGAGAAAATGATACCAAGTAAGAGAGAGAAGAAAATTGTTTTTTTCATTTTTTAAGAGTTTAAGTTCGAAGCCCAATATTAATTAATAATGAGAGGATCTGAAATGCTTTAAGCATATTATAATATCGGCTCCCCTTAATAATATAACCAACTAAAACAATATTATGTAAGCCCTGCCCCTGTTGGTGTATCTCGGATTTACCTTTATTCCGCAGGGTAACATATTGTTGGTAACAAGACCAGCAAAGGCGTAGTTTCTTTATTCTACTGGTTCTTTCCGGTATTTTTTCTTATTTATCAATTTAATTTTACTTTGCGCGTAAACGCATTTCATGGCAGAGCAGGAGGTAGCAAAGCATACCAAAAAAATTTTAAAAATTGTTACTGATAAAGAACATAACGTTTGGCATAAACTAAAAGATTTTTTGCTTGAGATCGTTATCATCGTTTTTGCGGTAACTATCTCCATCTGGTTCCATAACAGGAGTGAACACCACCACCAGCAGGAAGATGTGCAGACGTTCCTGCTGGGTTTGCAGAAAGACCTGACGGCAGATATTGCAGAAATGCAGGATGATAAACATTCCTACGAGATGCAAAAAGCCGCTTTTAGTTATATTGCGCATACAAAACTCGCAGATACGTTAAGACAAGACAGCCTGACTTATTACTCAAACTGGATTTACAATAGTACTGCCCTCAATCCAAATAATGGCAGGTTCGAAGGGTTTAAATCGTCCGGTAAAATAGGGCTTATCGAAAACGACAGCTTACAAAACGATATCCTTGATCTGTACCAGGAAAATATTCCTTCGTTACTTAATTCTACAAGCAATTATGTTAGTCATAAAAATGTTCTGTTTGATTACCTGCAAAAAACACTTCGGCGTACTACAGATTCAACCAACAATCTTGCAGTGGTTTTGAATACAGAAGAGGCGCATAACATCAGCAGGGTGTTGGTTTTTACAAACGAAATTACAGACAGGTATGAGGCAACGATCAATAAAATGAGAAAGATAATCTCAGAAATTGAAAAAGAATATAAATAAAAAAAAACGATATACAGCCCATCCGTTAATTCGCCTTGATTTGGCTGTAGTGCTACTGTGGCTTCGGCATTTATTTTTCGCATCATTACGATGAGTAACTATTGATTATAACTCATTATTCATAACTTTTCACTTGCATCCTGTAGTTCATTGCCTTTTACTTTCTTTATTTCGTACTCTTTTGTGTCTTATTTGGTCTCAATGAATGCTTTGCATTTGCCTTGATGCAAAGAAAGTAACAAAGAAAGATCAAGAACGGATGATATACAGCCCATCCGTTCGTATGCTCTGATTTGGCTGTAGTGCTACTGTAGCTTCGGCAGTTTAACCTTGATAGTTATTCTGAATAGCTAACATTTTTGTAAGCTGCTTTCACTTAAAGCATTTCTATCTCCCCAGTTTAGTTTTTTTCTCTTTAATTTTTCCTCGTGACTTATAACCTATTACTCCTAACTTCTCATCTACATCTTGTAGTTTATTGTCTTTTACTTTCTTTATTTCCTGCTCTTTTGTGTCTTATTTGGTCTCAATGAATGCTTTGCATTTGGCTTGATCCAAAGAAAGTAACAAAGAAAAATCAAGAAAAAACGATATACAGCCCGTTTTTTCATTTGCCTGGATTTAGCTTTTGTGCTACTGTAGCTTCAACTTTTATTTTTCTCATCATCACGATGAGTAACTGTTGCATTGTTTAATTTTAAGGGCGATATTGATTTTTCTTTGTGTATCTCTGGTATTTGTGAAGTTTTTTGTTTTTTCCGCTTTAGTTTTTTCTCCATTGAATTTCTGCCTTGTTTCTAAATTAAGTATCACTGCGTGCAGCAGAACAGTGTAAAATTTTCTCTTATATATGTTTCCTGAGGTTAATCTCGTAACAATATAGCCGAAGGAATTCTGGAAAAATGAATGTACCTTAGAAGGTATCCTGAGAAAAACTTTTAAAATACCTAAACCAAAACAGCTTTAGCATTACCGTTAATCCTTCTATTTTATAAATTATGAAAAAGGTTTACTCCTTTGCATTCGCATGCCTTTCAGTTGTCCTGACAGGCTATACTTCTTTCTGTCAGTCTGTACTTGATCCTAATGATCCAATTGTTGAGTACCATCCCAGTGTAACTTACCCTCAACCCAAGCGAGGCCAAATAGGGAAATGGATAAGAACAAGTCATTATTACTTTTGGAATACAGATTCTTACAAAGCATATATTTATAAATCTCCGTTTTGGAGCTATTTCTATATCCTGAAGAAACACCGGACATAGGCAGAATGTCATCTACGTATTGTGGATGAGCAAATAAAGT
>JAEZRL010000194.1 GCA_023440945.1 Bacteroidota bacterium | reverse complement strand
AACAAACCGGTTAGCGGGTTGGAAGATGAAGATTCAATCGCACCTGTATGTTCTGCCGTTCCGCGAAACATATACAATTGAGCCTGCGCAAAATTCATCGCTAACAGGAAGCAAACAAACAATATATTTTTGCTTCTGCGCATACTTCCTTTTTTGTTGAATGATTTTTAAAAAATTTGACAGATAAGAAAAAAGGCAACTTGTATTTTGCCTTTTTTCTTATTTATTAATAACCCTGGTTTTGTTGAAGATTATTATTCACATCAATTTCTGCCTGTGGAATAGGAAGAATTAATTTAGGATCGTTATAAGCGAGACCATCAATATTCATTTTCAAACGTTTCAACGTCCACACTCTATCGCCTTCAAAAGCAAGTTCCCGTAAACGTTCATCTACAAAATCATTTCCGGTAACATTTTGCAAATCGTCGGAGCCGGATCTTTCTCTTACTGTATTAATATCATCCAAAGGAGAAACGCCGCCTGTTGGCGCCCCACCTTTCCTTAAGTTTGCTTCACCACGTGTTAAATACATTTCTGCCAAACGAACAACAGGAATATATTTATAGAATTTTATCCATTTATCAGTATAATAACCTGCTATTCCTGCAAAACCAACTCCTTCAACATAAAAATTGTAACGCTGATCGTTCTCGTTATCGAACATGGAAAAATATCCGGGATCAATCTGCGCGTCTCCTCTTCCTACACCTTCAGGTGGCTTAGGTGAATAAAAAGTGGTAAGGCCATTGTTCGATGTTCCTGCATTACTCTGCACCGTTTGTGCAATGGCGAAAACATCTTCAGGACTATAACTTTCATTATTAAAAGCTTTATCGAAGGAAGATGTAAGTGCATATTGACCAGAGCTGATAACATCGTTTGCCATTTCAGCAGCCTTTGCATAATCATTCATATTCATATACACCCTTGCCAGAAAAGCTTCTGACGCATATTTGCTTGCTCTTATACCATTTGTTTCCGGTAGTTTTTGCGCCGCATCAGAAAGATCGCTTATTATCTGGTTATATACTGCTTCAACAGTTGCTCTTGAAGGTTTATCTTTTGTTGAATCATAATCATAAACCGGTTGCAAAACAATGGGAACTCCGGGAAGTGAAGCAACATTCCCCTGAGCATAAGGTGGGGCAAAAAAGTTGATAAGTTCATAATAACAAACACCTCTTATAAATTTTGCTTCACCCTCTATCGCGTCTTTTTCATCCGCACTTAAAAGATCAAGTTTATCTAAAACAGTGTTCGCATTTAAAATAGTGAGGTAAGAATTCTGCCATATATTCAAAGGCAATGCATTATCTTTTAACTGCTTTTTCCGTTGTATTTCTTTGTAGTTTGTGAATGTGCCCACCCAATTTACATTGTCTTGGGAAGCAAGCAGATCTGCAATAAGCAGATATTGTTCACCAAAACCGCCTGCACGTTGCATCAAACCATAACCTCCAAATAAAACAGCTTTTACATCTTCTGCTGTTTGAATTTGCTCCGGTGTAACATTGTTCTGCGGAAGAACATCCAATTTTTTATTGCAGGCAAATGCAACAAGCACAAGAGATAAGGCAATGAATATTTTGAAACGATATTTGTTCATGTTATTATTTTTTAATTGAACTTTCAATTAGATCAAAAATTGATGTTTAAACCAACGGTTATCGTTTTTGCTTGTGGAATAGTATAGAAATCCTGGCCACCTGTTATATTTGTTACAGTTAAAGTATTTACTTCAGGATCGCCGGGATATTTCGTTTTTGTCCAAAGATTTAAACCGGTTGCATAAATACGTGCAGACTGAATGCCCAAACGCTGAAGCGCAGATTTAGGAATGGTATAACCTAAGGTAAGTGTGCGCAAACGGATATAAGAACCATCGTATAACCAACGGGAAGAAGTTTCCTGGTAACCGGTTCCATAGAAATAACCAATACGCGGAACATTTGTTATATCACCAGGTTTTCTCCATGCATTTAATAAATCTATTGTTTGATTATCGAAACCATTGTAAAAACCATCAGATTGATAAGTGCCTGCTGCATTGTTAACCTTGTTGCCACTTACAAAAACAAAGAATACATTCAAATCAAAA
The DNA here is from genome assembly GCA_023440945.1 of Bacteroidota bacterium. GTDB lineage: Bacteria > Bacteroidota > Bacteroidia > Chitinophagales > Chitinophagaceae > JAEZRL01. The sequence continues at coordinate 6,579 of JAEZRL010000194.1, read as the reverse complement.
CCTGCATAAGAAAAAGTGTTGGTAAAACCGCCTGTCCAATCAGGATTTGATTTACCTAAAACTACTCTTGCCGCGTTTTCAAAATCAGCAGTTGGTTTTCCATCTTCACCGAGAAATAACGCATCACCTGTTTCAGGATCAACACCTAAAAATTTCTGTCCGTAAAATACACCGATCGGTTCACCTTCAATGGCTCGTTGTTCAAGACTAAATCCTGCTTTAATGATCTGTCCTTTTATGTTAATAATCTTGTTCTTGTTATACGCTACATTCAAAGAAGTATTCCATTTAAATTTACCGGTTAGATTGTTTGAGTTGATGGTTAACTCAACACCCTGGTTATTCATTGTTCCAAGATTTCTCAGGATAGTGGTGTAACCTGTTGTAGAAGGAATGTTAACAGATAACAAAAGATCGGTTGTATGTTTTTTATACCAATCGAAAGTGGCAGTGATACGATTGTTCAGGAAACCAAGATCAAGGCCAAGATCTGTTTGCGCGGTCTTCTCCCACTTCAAATCTTTATTACCAAGTTGCGAAGGAATAAAGCCGGGTAGTTCAGGATAGTTGCTTACTGAATATAAAGAAAGAAAATTACCTTGTCCTATTTCCGCATTACCGGTTAAGCCATAACTTGCTCTCACTTTAAATAAAGAAATGGCAGAAATATCACGCATGAATTTTTCATCAGAAATCACCCAGCCAACAGAACCTGCAGGAAACCATCCATAACGATTATTTGTGCCAAATCGTGAAGATGCGTCTGTTCTTATACTTGCAGAAATCAAATACCTGTCTTTAAAAGCATAATTACCTCTTAAGAAATAAGAAAGAAAATTATACCTGTCGTTTGTAGAAGTTGCACTTGTAATATTTGTGGCGCCACTGAGATTTTTTATCGCATCTGAAGGAAAAGCTTCTCCATTAGCCACCGCACCTTTGGTATCGTTTTGCAAATAACTCATACCAAGCACTGCATCCAGTTTGCTGTTGTCATTCAAACGGGGTGAAAAAGTAAAATAGTTATTGGTATTGAAAGAGGTGCTTTGAGAAGTGATAAAGCTTCCCTGTCCGCCCACTGAAGAACCATCAATCGTTTCTTTGCCTAAAAATTCTTCTTCAGTCAGGTTGAAAAGATCAGCACCAAATTCTGAACGAAATGAAAGCCAGTTCGTAAAGGCGTAATTTAAAAATCCATTACCAATAGTTCTTACCGTTACCTGTTTATCGAAACTGTATTGCGCATCAAAAAGACTGTTGGGATATAAGGTGTTCTTGTTGAGTTGACCCGTAGCAGGATCTATCAAAGGCGATATAGGAACCTGTGCCACCATCTGCCCCGGCGTAGAAAACGCATTGTCGTTTGCAACTTTATTTAACTGCGATCTGTCAACTGCCACATTTATTCCCAGTGTTAAACGGTCTGTTGCTTTGTGTTCAAGATTCATTCTTCCACCGTACCGGTAAAATTTATTATTGATAACAATTGCGTCCTGTGTGTTATAAAAACCGGAAACAAAAAATCTTGTTTTGGCATCACCACCGGAAGCAGAAAGATCAATTTGATTTGTTTGTGCATTTTTATGATAAAGAAGATTCTGCCAGTCAGTATTTACAGCGTTGTTGCGCCAATCAGTTCCTAATGAAAGATAATCGAGCACGTTTGTTTCGTACCAGTCCCTGTAATCCGCAATAGCAGTATCAACGTTATCGTAATCCCGGAAGTAATTAATGCCGTTTGTGAAATCGTAAGTACCATCACTTGTTGCAGCCAATTCTATCAGGTCAACATATTGCTTTGCATTCGCAAAAGTTTTTTTCCTGGCGGGGTTACTATAACCTCTTGAAACATTAAGTGTAAAAGTCGTTTTCTGATTGTTTCTTCCTTTTTTTGTAGTGATAAGCACCACACCATTTGCAGCCCTTGCACCATAAATTGCAGCGGCGGAAGCATCTTTTAAAATTTCTATTGATTCAATATCATTTGGATTGATATCAATCAAAGGATTAGTTGGGTCGTTGGTTGCATCAGACAAGCTGTTTGAAATTACCGGAAGTCCATCTACAACATAAAGTGGCTGACTATTCGCAGTAATAGAGGATGTGCCGCGGATTTTTATGTTGATACCTTGCCCTACCCTACCACTTCCGGATTGTATTACCACACCTGCAGCTTTCCCTTGAAGTGCTTCTTCAAAACTTGGCAACGGAAGGTTTTCAACATCTTTTGAAGTTATTTTACTAATAGATCCTGTAACATCTTTTCTTACACGGGTTCCATAACCAACAACAACCACCTCACTTAAGTTTTTCTCGGCTGAACTTAAATAAACCGCCATGTTTTGCGAAGCCGGTAATTCAACCTGTGCATATCCAACATGGGAGAACACCAGTTCATTACCAGGTTCGGCTTTAATGGTAAAATTTCCTGATTGATCTGTTTGAACTGCTGTGCGGTTATTCTTTACGGAAACACTAACACCAATTAAAGCAGTTGAGTCTCTTGCGTCAAGAACTTTACCGGTGATAGTTGTTTGGGAAACTGCCGCTGTAGAAATAAAAATCAGCAGAAGTAAAAGATTTATTCTCATGTTTAACGGTATTAACAATATTGACACGCAGAGCTAACAAATCGCTTCTGCTTCAGTTCTTGTTTTTAACCGAAATGATAAAATTGAACTCTGAGGCTTGAAAATATTCTACCGAAATTTTTTCAAGGATGGAGGAAACAGGAAAAAAGAAGTTTGATCTTTTTGGACAGCAAAAGGTGATTTATGTTTGCGAAATATCTCCCGTTACATTTTTATTCCGGCTGTCATTAAGTTGATGGTTAAGATTAAACGCAGCGCTTATCAAACCTAAATGTGTAAAAGCTTGAGGAAAATTACCCAGATGCTCGCCTTCAAAGCCTAGTTGCTCGGAATATAATCCTACATGGTTGGCATAACCAAGCATTTTTTCAAAATAAAATCTTGCCTTCTCCAAATGCCCTGCTCTTGATAAACATTCCACATACCAGAAACTGCACATTGAAAACGTTCCTTCATGACTAACAAAACCATCTGGCGCCGCTACATCAGGTTTATAACGATAAACAAGCGAATCAGAAACAAGTTCTTCTTCAATTCTGTTCAAAGTAGACAACCATCTTGGATCAGTAGGGCTAATGAATCTGAGTAAAGGCATTAATAAAGTAGAAGCGTCAACTGTTTGAGCACCGGAATATTGCATGAATGCCTTTTTATCATCATCCCAAAATTCCTTGAATATGCTATCAAAAATAATATCACGTTGTTCTCTCCATTTATGATTTAATGGGAAAGAACGATGCTCTGCAATTTTGATTGATCTGTCTAACGCTACCCAACACAATAACCTTGAATAAAGAAATTTTTTCTTACCACCTCTTACTTCCCAAATGCCTTCATCCGGTTGATCCCAGTTTTCACAAAGCCAGTTGATTTGTTTTTCAAGATCTTTCCAGAAATCATAAGAAATGGGTTGACCATATTTATTGTATAAATAAACCGAGTCCATCAGCTCACCATAAATATCCAACTGTAGTTGTCCGTATGCGTTGTTACCAATCCGTACAGGTGATGAACATTTATATCCTTCAAAATCTTTAAGAATATGTTCTTCCAATTGCCTACTACCATCAATAGAATACATAATGCCTAGCCTGCTTTGTCCTTTAATATCCTGGCAGAGTTTCTCAACCCAATTCATAAAAGCACCTGCCTCTTTTGTATAACCCAATCTTGTTAAGGAATAGACACTGAAAGACGCATCGCGTATCCAGGTATAACGATAATCCCAGTTTCTTTTTGCACCAATTGCTTCAGGCAAAGAAAAAGTTGGCGCCGCAATGATAGAACCATATTTATAAGAAGTGAGCAATTTAAGTACCAGCGCTGAACGATTCACCATATCCAGCCATCTGCCACTGTAAGTAGATTGACCAACCCATATTTTCCAGTAATTGATAGTATCGGTGAGGCTTTTTGTAACAAAGTCTTTAAAATTTCTTTCGTCTTTATAACCAATATCAATATTCTCTAATAGAAAATCAACATTGTTACCCGCACACACTGTAAACTCAGCATAGGCATCACCATTATCATCTAACTTTAAAGGCACGTTGCTAATCAAACGCAGCACCATTCCTTCTTTACCCTGACCAGTAAAAATTATTTCGTTCTCGCTTCGCTGTTCTGTTTTGTGTTTGCTTCTTCCATAATTGAATCGTGGACAGCATTGCATTTTATATGTTACTTCGCCTCTAACGGTTGTAACACGACGGATAATTTCTTTTCCTGCATATAACTCTTCCACCGGCATGAAATCGGTTATTTCACCAACGCCTTCTTTGGCCAAAAATCGGGTTAGTAAAACATTTGTATCAGGCAGATACAATTGTTTTGTTTTCATTTCTGTGAAGTGAGGTGTTATCTTAAAAAAGCCACCTTTTTTATCATCAAGCAAAGCTGCAAAAACACTCGGTGAATCGAAGTTGGGGAAACACATAAAATCAATAGAACCGTTCAATCCCACTAACGCAATGGTATTAAGATCGCCTATAATTCCATAGTTTTCTATCGGTTGATAACTCATGTAACAACGTTTTGTAATCTTTTATACAATTGCTATTCCAATTAAAAAAGAGTGATTATAGAGTGATGGATAGAAAAACGTTATGTTGTTTATTTTCGTCGTTTTTATTATAGAAAAATTAATTTACTAAAAGGTGGAAGTTTTAATAAAAGAGATAAATTTGAAATAGTTGCATAACTAACTATTTTTTGGAAAAGCTATTACAGCCAAATAGTTAGTAAACCAATTTCGAATTTCGGTTTTGCTGAATAAAGTTAAGAACGTACAAGTGAGTGACACAACGAAAGCTGAACAAAGATGGATTAGTTGGTTCCCAAAAAATCTTGATAAACTTTTTAAATATTTATTGTGATGGAAACGCTTCAACATACAGCCACTGCCATAACAAAAGGCGGTGAATGGTTAATTAAAGAAGGAAATCCTTTCGACACTTTCGGGCCTGAAGACTTCAATGAAGAACAGGCAATGATAAGCGAAATGTGTACTCAATTTTTAGATACAGAAATTGCACCTATTCTGGACAGAATTGAAAGCATGGAACCAGGACTAATGCCAAAACTGTTGGAAAAAGCAGGTGAACTCGGCTTGCTTGGCACATCTATTCCTGAGCAATACGGTGGACTTGGAAAAGATTTTATTACATCAATGATTGTTGGCGTTGGTTTGGGTGGAGGACATTCCTTTTCTGTGGCACTTGCTGCGCATACCGGTATTGGAACTTTACCTATTTTATACTTTGGCACAGAACAACAAAAACAAAAATATATTCCTAAACTGGCAACGGGTGAATGGAAAGGTGCGTATGGATTAACAGAACCAGGAAGCGGAAGTGATGCATTGGGTGCAAAAACAACAGCCAAGCTGAGTGAGGATGGAAAATATTATTTATTGAATGGTCAAAAATGCTGGATAACAAATGGTGGTTTTGCAGATGTTTACACTGTTTTTGCAAAAGTGGATGGAGATAAATTCACAGCATTTATTGTAGAACGCGGATTTGAAGGTTTTACACAAGGACCGGAAGAACATAAAATGGGTATCAAGGGTTCTTCTACAGTTCAATTGTATTTCCAGGATTGTAAAGTACCTGTTGAAAATGTTTTAGGTGAAATTGGAAGAGGGCATATTATCGCTTTCAATATTTTAAATATCGGTCGCTTAAAATTGGCAGCCGCAACATTGGATGGTTCAAAAAGAATAACAACACAATCTGTTCAGTATGCGATTGCCAGAACGCAATTTAATACCGCTATTGCAAACTTTGGCGCCATCAAACACAAGCTTGCAGAAATGGCAATAAGAACATGGGTTTTAGAAAGCAGTTTATATCGTGTTACAAAATTTATTGACGATAAAGAACATGAATTGCTTGAAAGCGGGATGGCGTTTGAACAGGCTTTACTTGGCGCTGCCGAAGAATATGCAATTGAATGTGCAATGCTTAAAGTTTTTGGAAGTGAAGTACTGGATTATGTAGTGGATGAAGGTGTGCAGATTCATGGAGGAAATGGTTTTAGTGATGAATATGAAATAAGCAAAACATATCGTGACAGCCGCATTAACCGAATTTATGAAGGAACAAGTGAAATAAACCGTTTGCTTACCGTTGATATGATGCTGAAACGAGCCATGAAAGGAAGACTCGATCTGATGGGACCGGCGATGGCTGTATCAAAAGAACTGATGAGTATTCCTGATTTTAGCAGTGATGATGAAGCTGCATTTTTAAAAGAAAAAAAATATGTTGCCAACTTTAAAAAAGCAATATTGATGGTGGCAGGTGCAGCGGTTCAAAAACTGATGATGAAGCTTAATAAAGAACAGGAATTATTGATGAATATTGCCGATATGGCGATTGAAACATTCAATGCGGAAAGCGCTTTGCTTCGTGTAATGAAACTGACCGAACAAAAAGGTGAAGAAGCAGTTGAGCTTTATAAAGATATTATGCAGACTTATTTATAT
>JAEZRL010000175.1 GCA_023440945.1 Bacteroidota bacterium | reverse complement strand
GGGCTTTCTGTTTTCATGCACGGTTTGATCATTAAAGACAAACTAAGGTATTTTGCCCGCTTCGACTCTTATAACCCTAATGATAAAATCAATAATCGCGTTTTTACTAAGTACATCGGCAATACTTCCAATTACAATGATCCTTCTACAAAAGAACAGTTTATTACTGTAGGCTTAGATTATACGCCGGTTAAAAACGTGCATTTTATGCCGAACATCTGGTATAATAAATATATCAATCAGGGCTACGATGCAAAAAATAACAGTCATGATCTGGTGTACAGGATCACTTTTTATTATGTATATGGAAAATAGTTTTTAAAAGCATTTTAAACATAAATAAATCATGAAATCAATTTCTTTAAAAGCGAACAAGTTTGCATTATACACTTTGTTGGTTGTTAGCCTGGCTTTATTTAGTTGTGGCAGTGGTAACAACAATGCGGATAGCGCAAAAAATGCTTCCTCCGATAATAGTACTTTATTGGGTGCAGGAAGCACTTTTGTCTATCCTCTTTTTTCTAAAACGTTTTCAGAGTATAATAAGATAACAGGTGTTAAAGTAAACTACCAGTCAATTGGTTCCGGTGGTGGCATCTTGCAGTTAATAAACAAAACAGTTGATTTTGGCGATTCCGATGCCCCGCTTAATGCCGAACAAAAAAGTAAAGCAAAAGCGGAAATCTTACATATTCCTATTTGTGCCGGTGCAGTTGTAATAACTTATAATGTACCTGGCTTGAAGGACACTTTAAATTTAACTCCTGCCGTTCTAAGTAATATTTATTTAGGTAAAATAAAAAACTGGAATGACAAGGAGATTGCGGATATAAATCCAAAAGTACAGTTACCTGGCACTTCTATTATTACTGTTCACCGTTCAGACGGAAGCGGTACTACTAACATTTTTACAAGCTATTTATCAAAAGTGAATGCAGATTGGAAATCGAAAGTTGGTGAAGGCACTTCCATTAACTGGCCTGTCGGCTTAGGTGGAAAGGGTAATGAAGGTGTTGCCGGCCTGGTGAAACAAACACCCGGTGGTATTGGATATGTTGAATTAGCTTATGCCGTTCAAAATAAAATGGCCTTTGCTAAACTGCAGAACAAAGCAGGAAACTTTATTACACCAACGGTTGCATCAACGAGTGCTGCAGGAAATATACAAATTCCGGAAGATGGTATTGTTTCACTTTCTGATACTGATGCTCCGGATGGTTACCCCATTAGCGGATTAACATGGGCACTTATTTATAAAGAACAGGGCTACAATAACCGCGCAGAAGATAAAGCAAAAAAACTGGTTGAGTTGTTATGGTGGACCATTAATGATGGACAAAAATATTGTGAAGTATTACATTATGCGCCATTGTCCGATTCTGCTGTTGCAGTAACGGAAAAAATACTTCGTTCTGCAACATATAATGGCAAACCTGTTTTAGAATAAGCTTTATAAATGCAACGCATAGAAGGAATTATTTCGCCGGATACTTAACGTTATGAAAACAGGAATCATCAATTTCTCACATAAGAAATTAAAGGCAGAGAGTGCTTTTAAACGCTCTTTGATTATTATAGCAATTATACTTGTAATAATTACTGTAGCGATATTTCTTACACTGGTAATTCAGTCTCTCCCATCAATTAAGTCATTAGGCATACAATATTTATGGGGAAAAGTATGGGATCCGGTTGCAGATGAATATGGAGGATTACCATTTCTCCTGGGAACCTTAATGACATCGTTTTTAGCATTGATCATTTCTATCCCGTTTTCCTATGCTATAGCAATTTATCTTGGTGAATATAATCCAAAAGGTTTTTTATCCGGCTTTCTTAAGAACATCGTAGAACTGGTAGCTGCCATTCCTTCGGTTATTTATGGTTTTTGGGCGCTCATAGTGCTTGTACCGATTGTAAGAAACCTGGAAACAAAAATCGGTGTTGCACCTTATGGAGTAGGAATATTTACTGCCTCACTCATCCTTGCAGTGATGATCATACCTTATGCAGCGTCGCTGGGAAGAGAGTTGATAAAAATGGTTCCGGGCAGTTTGAAGGAAGGGGCTTATTCTCTCGGTGCTACAAGATATGAAGTGCTTAAACATGTAACGTTGCCTTACACAAAATCAGGATTGTTTGCAGGTTTACTCTTATCCCTTGGAAGGGCCTTAGGAGAGACAATGGCGGTAACAATGGTGATAGGTAATACAAGTATTTTGCCTACAAGTATTTTTTCACCGGGAAATACAATGGCAAGTGTGATAGCCAATGAGTTTACAGAAGCAGCCCGTACAGTTTACTTATCTGCATTAATTGAATTAGGCTTGTTATTGTTTGTTGTAACAGTGGTTATAAATATTATTGGAAAAAGAATTATTAAACATTTTTCGAGCGAATAAGCATGAAAAGCAAATTGTCTTTAAGGTTAGCAAAAAGCAAAGGGTTTGAGATACTAACTACAATATTTGCTTTTTTGATCACAGTACCACTTCTTGCTATTATCTTTTTTGTTACAAAAACAGGTATCTCAAAATTCAGTTGGCACTTTCTTACAAATATTCCAAAACCGGTGGGTGAAACAGGCGGCGGAATTATCAATGCTTTAGTAGGAAGTTTGTTGATTGTTGGTATTGCCGCAATAATTGCCGTTCCCTTAGGTATAATGTGCGGTATCTTTTTAAGTGAAAATAAAAACAGCAGACTTTCTTACTGGAGTGGTTTAGCAGTAGATATTTTACAAAGTACACCTTCCATTGTTATTGGTATTGTTATCTATTTCTGGATAGTAAAGCCAAGTGGCAGTTTCTCCGCTATTTCAGGGAGTGTGGCGCTTGCCATAATGATGCTACCTATTGTTATTCGATCCACAGAAGAAACTTTGAAACTGGTTCCACCTACTTTGAAAGAAGCAGGTTTTGCATTAGGATTGCCTTATCACAAAGTAATTTTAAAAGTGATCGTTCCCTGCGGCATTAGTGGCATTTTATCAGGCGTTATGCTTTCAGTAGCACGGATAGCAGGAGAAACAGCTCCGTTGCTTTTTA
>JAEZRL010000130.1 GCA_023440945.1 Bacteroidota bacterium | reverse complement strand
GTGATATAGCTGGTGTTGCTGTTTTTCAAGACCCGTATGCATACATCAGTGTTAAACAAAACGGAAATAAAAAATATATCATCATGGTGAATAATGGAAAGATGATTGATTCTGTTGCCATCAATTCATCAACTATTTATTTAAGAACAATTGCATCTAATATAACTGAAAAAGCAAACTTTGAATATAGTACCGATAATAGAAATTTTAAATCATTAGGCAATGAATTAACGATGCGATTTAGTTTGAAAATTTTTACAGGAAATAAATTTTGTTTGTTCAATTACGCTACAAAAAAATTAGGAGGTTATGTTGATGTTGATTGGCTTAGAGTTGAGTAAAAATATATGCCAATAAAATGGGATTAAAATTCAAACATAATATTGTTTTTATTGCATTGTTATTTGCGATTCTCTATTTAAGACATACTCTCAAAAAACTTGAAATCTTTGAATATTACCCGATAAGCTGATCAGCAAAAAGTTCGAGTTTAGTACCACAGGGTTCATCAAAAGGTGCAACAAAACTGCACCTTTTGTTTTTTTTCTTTTAAACTGTACTTTTTTGCAGATAAGTAAGTCTTTTTTATTATTCCCAGACTAACTCAACCCCCTATATGTTATTTAAACTCTGACAGCATCATAGGTACCCACGTAATGCTTCTGGTCGCCATGCAACTGTAATGTCTGTTTGAGTGAATGCCTCCTAACCTTGGCGATATTATTAGAATTAGCAAAAGAAGCAATGAAGAATATAAATCGGGCAAACCCAACAAGTAGAATCTATAGATGCAGACACATGCTTGCTGCATAAAGATTATTGCTTACAGCATAGCTCAAATTCTTATTTCAGCAATCCTTTTATCTCGTTCAATTTCATCAAAGCCTCTACAGGTGTTAAACGATTAATGTCAATATCGTTCAGCATATTTCGTATCTCATCAAATGTTTGGCTGTGTGCATCAAAAATGGAAAGCTGCATTTGCGGTGCGGATAATTTTTTTACATGTGCTTTCGTGTCTTTTACTTTTGGCATTATGCCTTCCTGCTTATCATCATCCACATGTTTTTCTTCCAGTTGTTTTAAAATTTCGTTCGCACGTTCTGTTAGGGCAGGAGGCATGCCTGCCATCTTTGCTACATGAATTCCAAAACTGTGTGTGCTTCCGCCCTGTGCAAGTTTTCGAAGAAAGATAATCTTATTACCGATCTCTTTATTGGTGATATGATAATTGCGAACCCTTGCTAATTTGTTTTCCAGTTCGTTCAATTCGTGATAATGTGTGGCGAATAAAGTTTTGGGTGTGCAGTGAGATGCATGAAGATATTCAACAATACTCCAGGCAATAGAGATGCCATCATAAGTAGAAGTGCCACGACCGATCTCATCCAATAATATTAAACTTCTTTGCGAAATATTATTAATAATGCTTGCCGTTTCATTCATCTCCACCATAAAAGTGCTTTCGCCACCGCTCAGGTTATCACTTGCTCCAACACGTGTGAAGATTTTATCGGTTAAAGGAATTTTTGCTTCTGTTGCCGGAACAAAACTTCCCATGTGCGCCATCAACGTAATAAGAGCCGTTTGACGAAGCAAAGCGCTTTTACCACTCATGTTTGGACCGGTAAGAATGATGACCTGTTGGTCGTTTGGATGAAGAAAAATATCATTGGAAACATATTGCTCTCCGGCCGGTAAATTTCTTTCAATAACAGGATGACGGCTTTCTTTTAATTCGAGTTCGAAGCTTTCGTGCAGTTCCGGTTTTTTATAATTGAATTGAATGGCATTGTTGGCAAAACAGAGCAAACAATCAAGCGTTGCAAGAATATTTCCATTTACTTGTATCGGTGCAATATAATCCTGCAATTCGATCAATAATTTATCGTATAAAGCAAGTTCGATAGCAAGAATTTTTTCTTCTGCACCTGTTATCGTTTCTTCATATTTCTTCAGTTCAGGTGTAATATATCTTTCTGCATTTGCAAGGGTTTGCTTTCTTATCCAACTCTCCGGTACTTTGTGCTTATGCGAGTTGGTAACTTCAAGATAATAACCAAAAACAGTATTGTAACTGATCTTTAAAGAAGTAATGCCTGTTTGCTCTGATTCGCGTTGCTGAATGTTTATAAGATAATCTTTGCCACCTCTTGCAATGTTTCTTAATTCATCTAATTCTGTATGCACATTAGTCCTGATAACATTGCCTTTGTTCGCAGCAACCGGCGGATTTTCTTCGATCTCTTTCAGTATTTTTTCAACGATGTAATGACAGCCATTTAACCCATCGGATAATCGCCTCAAATATTCGTTGTTCGCTGTTTTGCATAATTGCTTTATGTGTTCAGTATGTTGTAAACCTTTTGCCAGTTGCATTACCTCCCGTGGATTGATCTTCTTCATAGGTATCTTACTCACTAATCTTTCCACATCACCGCATTGTTTTATCAAATGATGCAACTGCTTTCGCAAATCAACTTCTTTAATAAAAAATTCTACTGCATCAAGTCGTTCATTTATTTTATTAACGTCTTTCAAAGGCAATATTGTCCAGCGTTTCAGCAAACGTGCTCCCATTGCACTTACGGTATTGTCCAGCACTTTCAATAAACAATTACCATTCTCCGTGCCGCTGCCTAATATTTCGAGATTGCGAATGGTAAACCTGTCCATCCATAAGAAATCATCTTTTTCAATTCTTTGAATAGATGTTATGTGTTGAAGATTCGGATGCTCGGTTTCCTTTAAATAATGCAGCACTGCACCTGCAGCAACAATGCCATTATGCATATTCTCGATGCCAAAACCTTTCAATGACTGCGTTTGAAAATGCTTGAGCAAACTCTCTGTTGCAAAAGCTTCATCAAATATCCAGCTCTCTAAAGTGTAGGTATAAAATTTTAGTCCGAAAACTTCTTTAAAATGCTTTTGATAACTGCGCTGAAAAACAACTTCAGCAGGTTTTAAACTTTGTAATAACTTATCAATGTATTCTTCATTACCTTCTGCAACAAAAAATTCACCGGTTGAAATATCAAGAAAAGAAATGCCCACATTTCCTTCAGCAAAATGAACACCTGCTAAAAAATTATTGCTGTTATGTTCAAGTAATTTATCGTTTGTCGCAACACCTGGTGTAACCATTTCTGTAACGCCACGTTTTACAATTCCTTTAGCTTGTTTAGGGTCTTCTAGCTGATCACAAATGGCAACACGGTAACCTGCTTTTACCAGTTTATGCAAGTAAGTGTCAAGTGCATAATGCGGAAAACCTGCCAGCTCAGAAGCTGTTGCTGCACCGTTATTCCTTTTGGTTAAAGTAATGCCAAGAACCTGCGATGCAATGATAGCATCTTCATCGAATGTTTCATAAAAATCACCTACACGAAACAACAACACTGCATCAGGATATTTTTGTTTGATCGCCCGGTGCTGCTGCATTAATGGAGTTTCTGTTCCCGCTTTAGCCATAGCAACAAATATAACAATGGCTTTTTAACACTTGCAACAGGAGGCAATGTTGTGAACAACTTCTCAGCAGTGCAATAGAGAAGTAAAATTTTTCAAAAAATTTAGATAAATTTTGGCTGAGTTTTTGTTTTGCTCTAACCAGTCGCTAACCAACACTTTACAACATGAAAAACAAAATCTTATTACTGGCCATCCTTTTGATGTGCACCTTTAGCACCGTAAATGTAAACGCTGCGATCAACAAAAAAGACTTAAAGGCAAAGGTTGCCGCCATGACTGAAGAACAAAAAGAAGCACGTATCCAACAGATCAAAGATCGTGTGGAAGAAATTAAGCAGATGGATAAATCGCAGCTTACAAAGGAAGACCGTAAACAATTAAGGCATGAGCTGAGAGATATGAATAAAGAAGCCAAAGCACTTGGTAGTGGTGGCGTTTATATTTCATTGGCGGGTTTGGTAATAATCATTTTACTTCTCATCCTTATCCTGTAAAAATATTTATGGGGCTGGCTTTATCCAGCCCTTTTTTCGTTCAGCACAATTATCAACAAAGGTGACCAAAGAAGGTTTTACTTCGCTCTTATTCTGTAATCATCACCAAAGTGTCTTCGCTTAATACTCCTTCCGGTTGATATTCATAACTGCTTTCACCTTCGCTGTATTCCGATAATCCTTTAAACAAAAGATATCCACCTAAAAGTGTTTTAAGAGTTGAATCTAAACTTCTAAAATGAAAAAGACCGGATAATAATAACAAACCGCCTGCTGCAATATTTACAACTGTATCCAATGATGGGGTGTTTTGTAATGAGCCTGATTGTAAGCTTGGTGTTTCCATAATCTATGTTTTTGATTATAAAAACAAAATACATGCTAAGATTTAAGCATTATCGTTTAAAAAACCACGTCATAATAGCAAAACTTATTAAGTAATGTATTCGTCGCAATTACACAATTGTTACCTGTATGCCCATTCCTTCCAGTGATTGGATATAATGTTCCGGTATTCCGTTGTCTGTAATCACCTGATCAACTTCTTCGAGACCACAAATTTTTCCAAAACCTCTTTTTCCGAATTTGGTGGAATCTGTCAAGACAATGACTTTTTGAGATACGCTTATCATTCTTCTGTTTAAATGCGCTTCCATCACATTTGTGGTGGTTAATCCATATTCGGGATCTATTCCATCTACACCTAAGAACAATTTGCTGCAGAAAAAATCAGCTAAAGGTGTTTGTGAGTAAGGACCTGTAACGGAAGAGGAGCTTTTGCGTAATATTCCCCCTAACTGCATGATCTCAATATTCGGATGTTTTAAAAGCTCTAAAGCAATGGGTAATGCAGAAGTAATAACCATTAATCCTTCCAAAGGAGGAATATTTTTAGCTAATGCGAGAACCGTTGTTCCCGAAGCAATAATTATGGAATCATTTGTCACAATTGTTTTAGCTGCAGCAGCACCAATTCGCATTTTTTCGGCTGATTGAAGTTTTTCTTTTTCATTTACCGGCCGGTCTGCCGTGTATAAA
>JAEZRL010000082.1 GCA_023440945.1 Bacteroidota bacterium | reverse complement strand
CTTCAGATTAAAGAGATCAAAAAAAACAAGATTAATTTCTACAGTTCATAGTTATATAGACGAAGATTTAAAAAACAGTTACGGGCCTATTGTTTCATTTTTTACTAAATACATCTGGTATTTTGCGCTCAACCGTTTGGATAAAGTTGTTTGCCTTTCAAAGGATATGATAAATTATTATAAAAATCGTATCAGAAATAACAGATTAACCTACGTTTATAATGGCAGAACCACCTTAAACAATATTTCAAATAAAATTACATCTCACGTAGAGGAAACGAGCATTATTGAACAGCTAAAATCAAAATACACTGTTATAGGAGGCATAGGAAACATTACAAAAATCAAAGGCTTTGAACAACTGATAAAAGTTTTATCAGTTAATCCGCGTTATGCCGTAATTATTATTGGAGATGGGCCTGAAAAGGAAAGCCTTATTCGCTTAGCTAAAGAAAATAAGGTTGATGAAAGATGTATTTTCTTGGGATATAAATCAAATGCAACTGATTATTATCACTATTTTGATGTGTTTGCGATAACATCTTATTCAGAAGGTTTTTCTTTGGTTTTAATAGAAGCTGCTGCATATAATCTGCCTGTTGTTTGCTCCGATATCAACATATTCAGGGAACTTTTCAATTCTTCTGAAGTATGTTTTTATACACTTTATAATATAAAAGACCTAAGCCAGGCTTTAGATAAAGCAATTAAAAACCGTGGGGAACTATCAAAAAATATTCATAAAAGATACATTGAAAAATATACTGCTGAAAAGATGGCAGAGAATTATCTGGAACTTTACCAGTCACTTGTATAAATTCTTTTCAAGGTTCATCAATCTTATTTTGATAAAAACTCAAAAACAGATTGTATAAGTTTTGTGTATATGAAAATAAGTATGTGTGTTATTAATAAGAGTTGTTTAATACTTCTTTTTTTATCATTGTACTTACCCATTCATGCACAATGGAAACAAAAAGAATTTATTATCGGAACATTTTATGATCCTAAACTTCCAGATAAAAACATCAATGATACTACTGCTTACTTCGATAAGTTAAAAACGGCAAAAGAATGCTATTTTAATTTCTTGAGTGGATTGGATAGTTACTACGATTATAATTTCATTTCCACAAAGCTAAGCCACTTATCAAAACTTGGAATGAAGACGCTTGTATTGAACGAATCAACCGTAAGTGGAATTTACGATACCGAAAAAGGAAATAAACTAATAGATTTCACACGTAATTTCGATAGCACTCAAAGAAATTCTTTTTACGGCTATTTCCTTTTTGATGAGCCTGTTCCTTCAAAATTTGATAATCTACAAAAATGGATAGTGTTTCTAAAGAAGCGAGATCCCAATAAATTAGTTTACGTAAATTTCTTACCATCCTATTTATTTAAAGATTCAGCCGATTATAATAATTATGTTGCTCCACTTTTAAATAAAAAAGATTTCCTTCATACACTTGATGTTGCTTCATACGACTTTTACCCATTTACTGTAACCGGGTTTAGAAAGGATTATTTTTTCAACCTGAGTTTTATTAAAAAGAAAGCCGGCGAGAGGCCTTTTTGGTGTTATGCATTAACAACAAAGCACAACAATTATTCTGAACCGGACGATTACAAATTAAATTTTATGGCTTTTGCACCCGAAATATATGGTGCAAAAGGAATTTTATATTTTACCTATGAGACAATCGTACGATCAAAGATTCCGTTTGGCCCTGCAATAATTGATAGCAACAATAATCCTACTTCAAAATATTATCATATCCAAAAAATAAATCGCTTTTTGAAAGATGTTATAGGCCCCATTATCATGACATCAGAAAACTTAGGAGTTTATCATACCTCAAATCAATTGTACAATGAAGAACTTGAAAAAGAAAATCAGATAACCAATAAAACACTCCTTATCTCAAATATTCAAAATCCCTTTATGGCAGCAGGAGTTTTTAAATCAAATCAAAATAAAAACGAATACAATCTTCTGCTGATGAATAAATCACCCAATGCACAAAAAGGTGTAACTGTTGTTTTAAAAGGAAATTTTACAAATAACATGAGCTTATCTGTTCCTTTTACACAATACAGTTCACCTAAAAAAACATTTGAAAATATTCCAGCTACATACAATCAAACAACAAACAAAACTACCTGCAAGATAGATTTTGAACCCGGAGAAGAAAGAGTTTTAAAAGTGATAGCAGCCCCATAGTTTTTTAATCATCATACTATCTACATTCGTTCTTTAACCTCATTCTTATGTCCCTCAAAATATATACAAAAACCGGAGACGCTGGTAAAACATCTCTCATCGGTGGCACGAAAGTTCCTAAAAACCATGTTCGTATCGAAAGTTATGGAACAGTAGATGAACTAAATTCTTTTATTGGTTTTGTGGCCGATCAACTGGATGATGAAACCATAAAAAACAACCTTAAAGAGATACAGGATAGATTGTTTACGATTGGTTCTTCACTGGCTTGCGATCCGGCTAAGGAAACAGGATTAAAAATTCCCGATCTGAAAGAATCAGACATACAATTTCTTGAAAAAGAAATAGATAAAATGAATGAAGTGTTGCCGGTGATGAAAAACTTTATTTTACCAGGTGGGCATCCTGCGGTTTCTTCCGCTCATATTGCACGTTGTGTATGCCGCCGGGCAGAAAGAATTTGTGTTGCAATACAGGAAGAAAATATGTTTATCGAGCCAATTGTTATTAAATATCTTAATCGTTTGAGCGATTATCTTTTTATGCTTGCAAGATATATTGCCCATAAAAAAAATGCCCCAGAAATTGCCTGGAAACCAAGAGTGTAATTTTATTTATTCACGGCTTTCCACACCACGTTCGGAACATCGA
>JAEZRL010000060.1 GCA_023440945.1 Bacteroidota bacterium | reverse complement strand
TTTTTAAATACCAGTTTTTCATTTGTAACCACCGGTTTTCCTGTTGCACTAATAACATTGATAACAGCCTCGTAACTGTCTCCTTTCTTTACAAATGAAACAGAAGCATTTGCTGTATTGGTGGAATTGTTTTGCCAATTAATATTACAATCCTTAACGGTGTTGATAACATTCTTTGTGATCTCGTCCTGCACACCGGATGTACTTAAACGCATACGCATTTGAAGATTAGAAAATGGAGCGAGTTGCGGATACTCTTCCATAACCATATTGGTGTAAAAAGCTGCATTATCCTTTTGCTTATCTTCCGCATAAGCTTTTGCCAAACCTTCATATAAACGACCAAGAAAAAGTTTTTCGTGACTTGTATCAAGCAAGGTTGATTTTACCATCCATTCAAAATCTTTTCTTGCTTTATCTTCCTCACCTCTCTCCCATTCAAACTTCGCGGTAAAAAGTTTGAAATAACGTTGGATGTTTTGCCGCTTATCTGTTCGCTGGTAATCTTCATATTTCTTTTGGAAATACTTCGGACTAAAATCTTTCAATAAGTACCACGCTTCATCAAAACTGCTTGTTGCTTCTGCACAAAAAAGATCATACACCAATCGGTCACGTTCGGGATTATTGGCTAACTGGTTTACAACGGCATATTCCGTCATCATCTTTTGCACTTTCAATGAAGCGATTTTGTACAAATCTTCAGGATTATACCACCAGCCTTTATTCAAAAATTTCACCTGCGAAATTTCTTTATCAAGTAACTGCACTTTTAATAAGTTGATGGTAAAATCATACTGTTGTTGCGTAAGTGTAGTACCAATGTGCAGCTCTTTAAAATTCGAGGCTTTATTTAGTGCAAACGCTGCACTGTCCAGTTGTCCATCATACAAATAAGCTCTTCCCAATGCAATATTATACCAGCCAAAGCCAGGTGTAGAACCATTTTGCGAGATGATCTGCTGCGTCATTTTTATCGCCTCTTTTGTTTTACCTGCATACACATACAATTCAGGAATATAATAAAAAGGCTCCCGCAACATGCGTTCGTAACTTTT
This sequence comes from Bacteroidota bacterium, assembly GCA_023440945.1. GTDB lineage: Bacteria > Bacteroidota > Bacteroidia > Chitinophagales > Chitinophagaceae > JAEZRL01. The sequence goes on along the minus strand of JAEZRL010000060.1, from coordinate 1,980 downwards.
GTCCATATCCTTGCTGAAATACTCGATGGCATTACCAAAATTTCCTATCTCGCTTTGCATGCCGCCATAGTTATTCCACGATATTGCTCCACCTTCCGCAAGGCGCTGATAATAATATTCACTGCTGTCGTAATTCTTATTGTAACAATGCAATAATGCGAGGTAATGATAGATCATCAGTTTATCCTGTTCGCTTTGCATTGGTCCAAACCAGGAATCATTCATTGCTTTATTCTCATCGATAAATGCAATGCCTTTATAGCACCATTGAAAAGCCATCTTTTCATTTTCTTCAACAGAATTTTTTAAAAAATCATATTTGGCTGAAGTAAGAAAACGATTGCGGTGATACGTCCATGCACGATGATAATAAATGCCGAAATAATCTTTTCTGAAATGATAGCTTCCAATCTTATCCAACAGGTTCATAACAGAATCAGGCATTTCAATGTTATCATAACATTCTTTCAAGGCATTTGATATCATGAACAAATCCTGGTAGCGATTTACGTTCTCGCTGAAATACATAATAGAAGAATACATGTTCCTGAATGTTGCGCCGTAATCTTTGTTCAACAGATCAAAAGCTTTACGCAAAGAAGGGATCGCATTTTTATATCCAAGATAATCAGCACTGCGATCGTATTTATACATGCCTTCATACATCCATCCAACATAATAAGTACTGTCAAGACGCAAAAATTCCCTGCTTCTTGGCAAAGCATCTTTGCTTACCGGGTTCACACCAATTCTTTTTGCATCAATCTCATAACGTGCGGCAGATTTACTCTGTCCAAACGAAATGTTCGTGATGCAAAAGAGGATGATTAAAAGTCTTATCAATAAAAAATATCTTACCCTCATCAAACTAATTATTTCAATTTGTCCACGACGACTGTCGACTGTCAACTGTGGACGGTTAACCTTAACCTCCAATCTTCAACTTGCTTAACCTGTTTAACTCTTTATCCAGAATATTTGCCAATGCTTTTTGTTTTGCTTCTTTGTTACGGTATATCAACCGGTGGTCCAGCACTGCACTTGTTATATTTTGCAGATCATCTTCGGTAACAAACGTTCTTCCATTTACCAAAGCAAATGCTTTCAAACATTTTAAAAAAGTGATGCCACTTCGTGTTGATGCGCCCAAAACAATATCCGCATGTTTGCGCGTATCCCAAACAATATTTCGCACTGCTGCAATAATTTCATCATGCATATACACTTTCTCTGCTTCATCCTGCAAAAACAGAATTTCCTCCATGCTCAACACCTGCTGCACATGTTCTAAATTGCTTTGAATGCCAAGATAATCTTTATAAATATTCAGCTCTGTTTCTTCATCCACATAACCAAAATGTATCTTCAAAAAAAAGCGATCTAATTGTGCAGCAGGAAGCGGGTAAGTTCCTTCCATTTCAACAGGATTCTGTGTTGCAATGGTGAAGAATAATTTTTCCAAAGGATAAGTTACATCGCCCATCGTTATCTGGTGTTCGGCCATACATTCCAGCAACGCAGATTGAACCTTTGGTGAGGCACGGTTTATTTCATCAGCCAATAAAACATTACAGAACAAAGGTCCTTTTTTAAAGATGAATTCCTTCTGCACATCATCAAAAATGTGAGAACCGATCAAATCCATCGGCAACAGATCAGGCGTGAATTGTATGCGTTTAAAATTCACGCCATGTTCACCATCGCCACCGGAAATACTCTGAGCCAATGTTTTTGCCATCACCGTTTTTCCTGTGCCCGGATTATCCTCCATCAGAATATGTCCTTTCGCTAACAATGCCGTAAGAATAAATTGTATCTGCATGCGTTTGCCTCGAATCACCGTTTCAATATTGGCTGTAAGCTTTTGTATGTTGGTTAAAGCCTGGTCTATCTGGACTGTTTCTATCATGCCTTGTTGATTTTAGGTTGATTGAAATAATGGATGGTATTATAAATATTCAAAAACCTGCTGAATCTTGT
>JAEZRL010000295.1 GCA_023440945.1 Bacteroidota bacterium | reverse complement strand
GTTTTTTGGGGAATATGGGGCGCTTTTATCGAGATACCTGAAAAAGCAGGATTTCCTGCAACATTAGGTTATGTGGTTTGGAGTATTACAATGATCCCTTGCGCACTGGTCGCTTTAAAGATCATTAAGTGGAAACCGGAAACAGATAAGCGTTCTGTTTTTCTTGGCTTATCTGTGGGATTATTAGGCGCAGGTTGCCATCTTATTTTATTCGAGGCATTGAGAGAAGGGCCTGCTTATATCGTGTTTCCGCTTATCTCTTTATTTCCTGTTCTCACCATCATACTTTCCGTCATTTTTTTGAAAGAAAAAACAAATAAAAAACATTGGACAGGTATTGCACTTGCACTGATCGCAGCGGTGTTTCTTGCGAACCCAAAACTTGCCGGGCATACAAGCGAAGGAAGCTGGTTATGGTTATCCGTTTTGGTTTTTATTATGTGGGGATTACAGGCATATATCATGAAGTTTAGCAACAACACGATGAAAGCAGAAAGTATATTTATGTACATGTGCATTGGAAGTTTGTTGCTATGTCCTTTTGCTATTGCCATGACTGATTTTTCAATGCCAGTAAACTGGGGATTCAAAGGGCCATACCTGGCAGGAATTGTACATCTTCTTAATTCAATCGGCGCCCTAACCTTAGTATATGCATTGCGTTATGGAAAAGCAATTATTGTAGTGCCATTAACAGGATTATCACCTGTAATTACCATCATTATTTCTTTGATCATTTATGCTGTAATGCCTGGTTCTATTCTTTTGGCAGGGCTGATATTAGCTGCAGTAGCAATTATTCTTTTGAGTGAATAAAAGGTTCATAAATAGGCTCTTATTCAGCAATAATAACTTCGATGCCTGCTTCCTCAAGGCGTTTTTTATCGTCTTCCGCTACAGCCGCATCGGTTATTACTTTGTTTATTTTACTTAGGTTGCAGATCAATGCAAGACTCTTTCTTTTAAACTTGCTGCTATCAGTAACAAGTATCACCTCCTTAGCAATTTCTATCATGATGCCATTCAAATGCGCTTCATCAATGTTTGGTGTGAAAATGCCCTGCTTTGTATCAAAACCATCGGTACTTAAAAAAAGTTTGTCAACAAAAAAATTACGCAGATTTTTTTCAGCCAAAGGCCCAACAAGACTCATCGAATTTTGCCTCAAATAACCCCCGGGAATGATCACATTTATATTTACATAAGGTGATAATATTTCAGCGATATTCAAGGCATTGGTGATAACATTCAAACGTTTTATCTGCGAAAGATGCTTAACAATTTCAGCCGTTGTTGTACCGCTGTCAATAATAATTGTTTCATCATCTTTTATCAAAGAAGCTGCTGCTTTTCCTATCGCGGCTTTTTCTTTTGCATGCAGTTTATTTTTATCCGTTATACGCTGATCAACTCCTACATGATTTTCTGTATGGATCGCTCCACCTCTTGCTCTTAGCAGCAAATTTTTTCTTTCCAGGTATTCGAGATCGTTTCGTATAGTTACTTCACTCACATCAAATTCTTTGCTTAAAGCAGATACAGTTACTTCGCCGTTGTCTATAATGTGTTCGAGTATTTTCTTCCTGCGGGAAATGGTAAAACGTTCTTTTCGTTCAGCCATAAAAAATATTTAAAGATGTATAGATTAAGAAGGATGATGGCACAAAGTAAATCCGAAATCTTTTGAATAGATCTTCTTGTATTATTTTCTTATTTATGTTTTTTATTCAATGATTTATGTTGAAAGAATCTGAAAATTAAAGAAAGATTTTGAAAGTGTTTTAAATTTACTTTATTTTTGAAATACCTAAAACTACTTTCTTGTTTACATTTAGCCAACAGAATTTACAGCAAAAAGGAACAATTTATACAGCAACTGAAATTGCAGGTCAGCCTGAAATTTGGGAGCGCACAATGAACAACTTCTTTTTAGAAAAACCGCAATTGGAACAATTTCTTCAATGCGTTTATAAAGAGGTTGATAACATTGTTCTTACAGGTGCCGGAACAAGTGCATTTATCGGTTTGTCTTTGCAAGGCTGTTTTTCACGCAACACAGGAATAATTACAAGAGCAATCGCAACAACCGATATCGTTTCGCATCCTGGGGATTATTTCAATCATCATCAAACACCTTTCATCATTTCTTTTGCAAGAAGTGGAAATAGTCCCGAAAGTTATGCAGCGCTTGAGTTAGCAGAAAAGTTTTCAAAAAAATGTTTTCATCTTATTATTACCTGTGATAACAATGGTGCTTTAGCAAACTTTAAAACAGAACAGCCACATTATATTTTCGTTTTGCCTGAAGCTGCTAATGATAAAAGCCTCGCGATGACGAGCAGTTATTCGGGTATGTTACTAACCGGTTTGTTAACTGCATACATTCAGCAGCCAGAAAAATGTAAAGAGCAGGTTGAGTTATTAATTACCGCAGCAGAGAACATCTTAGACAATTATTCTAACGAACTTCAGCAGTTAGCAAAAAAGAATTTTAAACGTGCTGTATTTCTTGGCTCAGGAAATTTATTTGGCACTGCTACAGAAGCTGCATTAAAATTACAGGAACTTACTGATGGACGTGTTATCTGCAAAGCCGATACTTATCTTGGTCTTCGTCATGGACCAAAAGCAGTGATTGATAACAATACCCTGGTTGTTTATTTTTTCAGTAATGATCATTATGTTTATCAATATGAAAAGGATCTTGTTGAATCAATGGAACAAAATAACGCATTGTGCCAGATAGGTGTGAGTGAAAATGCGGTTGATGGGGTTGGGCTTGATACACAGATCAATTATGGCAATGGCAAGGACAAAATAATGGAAGATTTTTTGCCTGTTTGTGCAATTATTAGCGGGCAGTTATTAGGATTTTATAAGAGTCTCGAATTTGGTTTGATGCCGGACACACCTTCTACCAACGGTTCTATATCGAGGGTTGTGCAAGGTGTAAAGATTTATCCTTTTGAGAAGATGTTTAATAAATAAAAGTGAGCTTTTTTGATTTTATTATACCTATGTGCCTATGTTTCTATGTGGTTCACTAAATCTACTTGAAATGACTAAGAATCTATTATCAATTTGTAAATAAACTTTAGTGACAGAAAAACGATTTGATGTATTGGTTGCAGGTGAACTGAATATTGATCTTATATTGGATCAACTGGAAACATTTCCGGTTGTAGGTAAGGAAATTATCGCCGGAAAAAGCTTATTAACATTAGGAAGCAGTGCCGCCATTTTTGCATCTAACTTAAGTGCATTTGGAAGTTCAGTAAGTTTTTGCGGACGTATTGGTAGTGATAGTTTCGCTGATAAAATACTTCACGATCTCAAAGCAAAAAACGTTTATACGGTTTACATATCAAAAAGTACAACAGCCGATACAGGCATTACAGTAGCATTTAATTATAACCAGGACAGGGCAATGGTAACTTATCCCGGTGCTATGCTTGAATTGAAAGGTTCAGATATAACGGACGATATGCTTGCTTCTGCAAAACATTTACACGTTAGCTCGATTTTTTTACAACCTGCATTAAAATCTGGATTAACTGCTCTTTTTAAAAGAGCAAAGCAATGTGCTTTAACTACATCTTTAGACACGCAATGGGATCCGGCAGAAGAATGGGAATTTGATAAAGAAAATTTATTACCGCATGTAGATGTTTTTCTCCCCAACATCGAAGAGTTGAAAAATATAACACAACAATCATCGGTAGAAGATGCCGTTAAGTCTCTAAAAGATTATGCAAATATTATTGTGGTTAAGGATGGTATAAATGGTGCTTTTGTTTTTCACAAAGGTGAATACTTTCATCAGCCTGCTTTTATCAATCATGATTTTGCTGATGCCATTGGCGCCGGTGATAGTTTCAATGCGGGTTTTATTCATCGCTTTTTACAAAAACAAAGTTTGAAAAGTTGCGCAGAACTTGGAGCAGTAAGTGGTGCTATCAACACTACTTCAAGCGGTGGCACAACTGCCTTTTCAAACCCTGAGACAATAAAAAAGATCGCTTTGGAAAAATTAAATTATAATATAGAATGTTACTGAAAGAAAAACTTGTTAAATGCACAAAAGAACATAAAGCTTTACTGGCAGTAAACTTTTACAATTTTGAGACATTGAAAGGTTTATTGTTGGCAGCAAAAGAAACGAACAGTAATTTAATTCTTCAATTAAGCGAAAGCTCTTTGCATTATTTGGGTATAACACCTGCTGTTACTTTAGCAAAAGCAATGCTCAAAGAATTGCAGGTAGAAGGATGGGTGCATTTGGATCATGGGAGCAGTATAGAAGTTGTGAAAGAATGTCTTGATGCAGGCTTCGACAGTGTAATGATAGATGCAAGTGAAAAATCTCTTGAAGAGAATGTGCGCCTTACAAAAGAAGTGGTTAAAATAGCTGAAGCGTACAATGCAAATGTGGAAGCAGAGCTGGGTTATATCGCAAAGTTAAACCAGGAGCAAAAAGCAGAACCAACAAGGGCTGAAGATGCGAGGCGTTTTAGCGAAGAAACAGGAATAAATGCATTGGCTGTTGCTATTGGTAATGCTCATGGATTTTATAAGGAAACACCGAATCTTCATTTAGAAAGACTGAAAGAAATTAGAGCTGTTACAAAATGTGCGCTTGTGTTACATGGCAGCAGTGGCATACCAGATGAACAATTGCAACAGGCCATTCGTTATGGCATCAGCAAGATCAATCTTGCTACCGAAACAAAAAATGCTTTTATGAAAAAGTTGCAATCCTTACTTGCAGATAATGATGAAATTGATTTGAGAAAAATTTTTCCAAAAGCAATAGATGAAGTAAAAGAACTGATCATTCGAAAACTTAATGTTATCAATATATAACTCATGCGGAAATTTTTTTTATTGCTTGCTTTACTGTTGCCTGTAATACAAGCTTTCTGTCAACAAAATGCGAAAGATATCTTATTAAAAAATTACCGGCCTGTTTCAATTTATAAAACGCCAAAAGCAAACATCACAAAAGCGGCATGGCCTGTTATTGATCTGCACTCACATGATTATGCAGACTCGGAAAAAGATATAGATGAATGGGTTAAAACGATGGATAAGCTTGGTATAAAAAAAATAATGATTCTTACTTATACAACAGGAAAAGGCTTTGACAGCGCTGTTGAAAAATACAGTAAATATCCTGACAGGTTTGAATTATGGTGCGGCTTTGATTATACAGGTCATGGAAAGGCAGGCTGGCAAAAACATGCGGTTGAAGAATTGGAAAGATGTTATAAAAAAGGCGCAAAAGGAGTTGGTGAATTAGGTGATAAAGGTGAAGGCGAATTATATTCCCAACCTACCCCAGGTATTGGTTTGCACATTGATGATCCGCAAATGAAACCTTTACTTCAAAAATGCGGAGAACTTAAAATGCCGATAAGTATTCATGTGGCTGAAGATGCATGGATGTATCTGCCGCCTGATTCTTCAAATGATGGTTTGATGAATGCAGCTACCTGGCATGTGAATATGAATAAACCCGGGAAATATGGGCATGATGAATTAATACGTTCGCTTGAAAATGCGATAAGAGATAATCCTAAAACAACTTTTATTGCTTGTCATTTGGCAAACACCTGTTCTGATCTTTCAGTGCTTGGCGCAATGCTCGATAAATATCCAAATCTTTATGCTGATATCGCTGCTCGTTATGCAGAAATTTCGCCTGTTCCGAGATATACTGCTGCATTTATAACACGTTACCAGGATCGTCTTGTTTATGGAACAGATATGGGCATGGACGAAAACATGTACAAAACAACTTTCAGAATATTGGAATCAGCAGATGATCATTTTTATGAGCAGGATCAGTTTGGTTATCACTGGTCTTTGTATGGGCTTGATCTCTCAAAAGACGTTTTGGAAAAATTATATCACCTGAATGCAGAAAAAATTTTGAATCAATAAAACACAGGAGTGCTGCCTTATGAAGTGGAGGAATTATTATTTTATGAGCATTTGCCTGTTTGTTATTGCAAATGCAAATGCGCAAAGCATCGTTATTTCAAACGGCAATTTTAAGCTGGAGATGAATGATCAGATGGAAACAAAAATTGCTTCTACGTTTACAAATGCAAAACCGTTGACAAATAATTTTTCGCCATCTGAGTTTATCCAGACAAAATATTTCACTGCAAAAAAGTTTCATCTTACAAAAAAGGAAAAGAAAGATATTCAGGATGATGCGGGCAAGGGAACAGAATGGATATTTTATGGTTTAAATGATTCATTCCACATTGAAAAAATTATTTCCATAAAAACTTACGACAACTTTCCTGGTGCTGCATTTTTCAACGTTGCTTACGTTAATCAAGGTAAAAAAGAGTTGCCTGTTATTAAATGGGTAAACAATCATTATAACATTTTGCCGTCAAATGATACAACAAAGTTCTGGAGTTTTCAGGGCAGTTCGCATGCAGACAGAAGAGACTGGATTCAGCCTGTAAATGCAGGTTTCTACCAAAAAAATTTTATGGGAATGAATGCATCTGATTATGGCGGTGGCATTCCTGTTATTGATCTTTGGCGAAGAGATGCAGGCATTGCGATTGGTCATACCGAGGCAACAGGAAAACTGGTTTCATTGCCTGTTGACTATGATAAATATGCTTCATCCGTCAGCATTTCCATCGAATATGAATATCCTGAAAATGAAATTTTACATTCCGGCGATACACTGCACACATTTGAAACTTTTGTTGATGTACATCAAAATGATTGCTTCACGCCGCTTCAAACTTTTGCAGCTTACATGCAAACAAAAGGTATAAAAGCGCCTCCCTCCGAGCCCGCAGCTTTTCAACCTGTTTGGTGTGCATGGGGTTATGAAAGAGATTTTACTTTACAGGAAATACTCAACACATTACCAAAAGTTAAAGAGCTGGGTATAAAATGGGTTGGCCTGGATGATGGATTTCAACAGGCAGAAGGTGACTGGCATACCAACAAAGAACACTTTCCCGGTGGTGATGCCGAAATGAAAGCTTTTGTTGATAGTATTCATGCGCAGGGAATGAAAGCTGTTTTATGGTGGGCACCACTTGCAGCTGATCCGGGTAGTAAAATTTTACAGGAACATCCACATATTTTGATCGAACAAAAAAATGGTGCACCGCAATTTATCACGTGGTGGAATGCATTTTATATGTCGCCTACAGACAGTACCGTTCTAAAAGAAACAGAAAAAACAGTGAAGCTTTTTATGCAGGATTGGGGTTTTGATGCGTTAAAACTGGATGGTCAGCACATGAATGCCTGTGCGCCGGATTACGGCGGCCACAATCTTGATTATCCCGAACAATCGTATGAAAAAATGCCTCTGCTTTTTAAGACAATTTTTGAAACAGCAAGATCGATCAAACCGAACGCAGTTGTCGAGTTTTGTCCCTGTGGCGACTGCATGAATTTTTATCACATGCCTTACACAAACCAATTTGTAGCAAGTGATCCGTTAAGCAGTTGGCAAGTTAGATTGAAAGGAAAAGTGTATAAAGCTTTAATGCCACAGACAGCCTATTTTGGGGATCATGTAGAGCTAACGGATAATAAAAAAGATTTTGCTTCGCAGGTTGGAATTGGTGCTGTACCGGGAACAAAATTTGTTTACCCCGCAACAGGTGTAGAGAGTAAAGATGAAAATTTTTTATCGCCTGAAAAAGAGAAGCTTTTTTCAAAATGGTTGAATATTTATGAAGATAAAATGCTGAGTACCGGAACTTATCGAGGTGATCTGTATGATATTGGTTATGATTTTCCTGAAACACATTGCATAGAAAAGAACGGTAACATGTATTATGCTTTTTATAACCCTGATTATTCAGGAACGCTCGAATTACGCGGGCTGGATACCAATAAAAAATATGCCGTAACGGATTATTATAACAATAAAGATCTTGGAAAGATAAAAGGAAGTGATCCAAAAATAAAAGCTGATTTTAAACAGTTCTTATTGATAGAAGTGAAGGAAATTAAGTAGGGTGCAGCTTTATTCACCCTGCTTCTTATCCATTTTTTCAATGCGTTTGATGCAATTACTCAATGCCCGGAATACATGATAGGTTCCTTTCCAGATATGTGCCTTCTGTGCTGTCTTTCTTTCCGGTTCATTATCCAGGCCTTCTTCATACCAATCACCATGTTCGTGATCAAGTAAATAGGTTTGAGCATAACTCCATTCTTTGATGAAATGCTGCCGGTAATTCATTGTATCTGTTGGATACAATTGTGACATTATCAGCAATGTATTCAAAGCTTCTGCCTGTGCCCACCAGTTCTTGCTTTTATTAATGATTGTACAGCCCGGCTTGTTCTTAAAATAATAACCTTCATCATAAAATCCGCCAAGGTTATTATCCCATCCATTTTTTAAGGCGTGATCCACCATTTTTTTACCTACTCTTAAAGTAATAACATCTTGTTTATTACCCAAAGCTTCTGTTGCTTCCTGCATCAGATAAGCTGTTTCAACATCATGACCAAAAGAAATATGGTCAAGATAACGATGTTTCAATATTTCTTCTTCTCTTTTATTGCGAAAAGAAACAGGTGTCCAGTCAGCTCTGAAAAACAATTGAAGGTAGCCTTTTGGTGTAACCATTTTATCTCGTATCAAAAACAACATTTCCTGCAATCTTGTTTTCACTGTAGGATCCGGCCAAACACGATATAACTCTGTAAATGCTTCCAGCAAATGAATAGAACTGTTTTGATCTTTATAACCGATATCTGATCTGCTTGCAACATCAGAAGTTCTTATTACAGGTGTTCCATCTCTCTTCAAATGTTGGAAATAACCTTTGTACTGCGCGTCATGACTGTGTTGTTCAAGCCATTGAAAAGCAGTTTTTGCAAGATTAAGCGCAGCCGTATCCTTCGAACATTCATAATAAGCGGCCAATCCATAGATAGCGAAGGCATTTCCGTAAGCTTCTTTTATCGTGCTTTTCGGCGTTCCATCTCTTGTTACAAGGTTATAGAAACCACCGTATTGTTTATCCCACATTTTATCTCTTAAAAAATAAAAACCATGGCGCGACATGGCAATGTAGGAGGTATCACTATAAAACATAGCTGCGTTAGCAGTTGACCAAATATGCCTTGCCTGTGTAACAATCATTTTGTCCTGCTCTCCAACTGGTTTGATATCATAAGAAAAACTGCTCAAATAACCGCCATAAACCGAATCAATATTGCGGGAATAATAAAGATCAATTAATTGTTGTTTTGCAGCATAACGCATTTGTTGTGCAATATTTTCAAGATCATTTTGTTGTGCATAAAGTTTAATCGTAGCACTTGTAATAATAAGAAACAAAGCAGTTGTCCTTTTTAAACCCATAGTTTATTAAGTATTTAATGTTGAATGTACGAATCATTTATTCATTATATAAAACCAGGAAAGTAATCAGATGTTTTATTTTATGAGCCCGCCGTAGTACTACTATCATCGTCTCTTGTGTCACTCACTTCAACATTTTGAACTTCATTCAACAAAAAATACAATCATAAAACATCTTCTTACTGCTGCTTTCGAAAATATTATTTTCTATTTAAGATAAATCCTTATCCTTAACCAACTGTTGTAATACAATTAAACAGTTTTTGCGTAGCTTTCGTGTATGATTGGAAACAGGTTTATAAAATACGATCCGAACGAAACCGGAAAGAGCCGCTTTGAGCAATTGCTTGATCTTTTCATGCAAATGCTTACCTATACCAGTGGCGATGTGGCAGAAGCAATGCAATGGATGAATGAACTCGATAAAAAGTTTCAGCTTACGGATGATGAATATGGCATGGGTGATTTTATTGTTGAATTGAAAGAGAAAGGTTATATAACCGAAGACAATCAGACAGGTAAAATAGAGATAACACCGAAGAGCGAACAAAGCATCCGCAAGCGCAGCCTCGAAGAGATTTTTGGCAAGCTTAAAAAAACAAAACAGGGAGATCATACCACAACAAAACCAGGACAAGGCGATGAGATAAGTCCTGATTATCGTCCCTTCCAGTTTGGTGACATGCTTGAACAGATTGACTTTACAGAAAGCATTCGCAATGCACAGATAAATCATGGTATTGAAAGTTTCAGCATGTACGAAGATGATCTGCAGATACGAGAGACTGATTTTAAAACGCAGACATCCACGGTGTTGATGATTGATATTTCTCACTCCATGATATTATACGGCGAAGACAGGATAACACCTGCTAAAAAAGTAGCGATGGCATTGAGTGAGTTGATCACGACGAAATATCCAAAAGACACCTTGGATATTGTAGTGTTTGGTAATGATGCGTGGCCCATAGAAATAAAAGACATTCCTTATTTGCAGGTTGGGCCCTATCATACAAATACTGTTGCAGGGCTTGAACTTGCGATGGATATTTTACGAAGAAGAAAGAATCCGAACAAGCAAATATTTATGATAACGGATGGCAAACCAACCTGTTTGAAAATAGGTAAACGTTATTATAAAAACAGCTTTGGATTAGACAGAAAAGTAGTGAACCGTTGTATAAATCTTGCAGCCCAATGCAAGAAACTGAAGATACCGATTACCACTTTTATGATCGCTTCTGATCCTTACCTGCAAAGGTTTGTAACTGAGTTTACCGAAACAAATAATGGCAAAGCCTTCTTTGCATCATTGGATAAATTAGGTGCATTTATCTTTCGGGATTTTGAAAGCGGAAAAAGAAAAACAGTATATTAAACCCTGTCCCAAAGGGGAATAAGAAACACCTAATGTTTGAAGGGAAAATAATGAAGAAGAAAAATCTTCACCTCGTTGAAATAGTAAAAGTGAAAAACAAAAAACAAAAAGAATTAAAAATTGAATTGCGTACGGATGTAACAAAAAGGGATCATACTTATCTTTTTAACGACAGAAAGATGCTGTATGAATGTGAAAAAAATAAGAAGGTAATTGTCGAAGAATTTGTTGCAGTACAAGAGTGCGACGCAACAGAAGTTGAATTGAAATTGAAAAGCAGGGAGCATAAAATAAATATTGAAGAACATGAACATTGAAAAGATTAAAACGTTAGGCGAGCTGAAGAAGAGTGGTTATAAAAGCAGACCTATAAAAGAAGAGATCAGAAATAACCTGATTGAGAAAATTAGAAATAAAGAAAATCCATTCACAGGCATCATTGGTTACGAAGATACCGTAATACCTGATACTGAAAGAGCATTATTAAGTCGCCATAATATTTTGTTCCTGGGTTTACGCGGACAGGCAAAAACAAGAATGGCAAGACAAATGACAGAGCTTTTGGATGAATACATTCCGGTTATTGCGGGCAGCGAAGTGAATGATGACCCTTTTAAACCGTTAAGCAAATTTGCAAAAGACCAGATAGCAGATTATGGAGATGATACGCCAATTGAATGGGTTCACCGCAGTGAGCGCTATGGTGAAAAACTGGCAACACCAGATGTTAGCGTAGCGGATCTGATTGGCGACATCGACCCAATAAAAGCTGCCAATATGCGTTTAAGTTTTGCAGACGAAAGAGTGATACATTATGGCATTATTCCAAGAAGCAACCGTGGGATTTTTGTTATAAATGAAATACCGGACCTGCAGGCAAGAATACAGGTGGCATTATTCAATATTTTAGAGGAAGGCGATATCCAAATTCGTGGTTTTAAACTCCGTATGCCTTTGGACATAATGTTTGTGTTCACCGCAAACCCTGAAGACTATACAAACCGTGGAAGCATTGTAACACCTTTGAAAGACCGTATTCAAAGCCAGATATTAACGCACTATCCAAAGGATATTGAAACATCACTTGCGATAACCGAACAAGAAGCAGATGTGCTGGAAGAACAAACAGCAAAAGTGAATATAAGCGATCTTGTAAAACGATTGATAGAGCAGGTTGCATTTGAAGCAAGAGGCAATGAATATGTAGATAAGAAAAGCGGCGTGAGTGCAAGGCTTACGATCTCTGCATTTGAAAATGCGGTGAGCAGTGCGGAAAGAAGAGCGATCATTCACAACGAAAAACAGACGCAGATTTGGATAAGTGACCTGATCGGTGTGATACCTGCTATCACCGGGAAAATTGAATTAGTGTATGAAGGTGAGCAGGAAGGCCCTTTCCAGGTGGCGGTTAATTTATTGGATAAAGCAATACGTTCCCAATTCATTCAATATTTTCCGAATCCCGAAGCATTGAAGAAGAGAAGAAATACAGGTAAGCCTTCGCAACAACAAAGAGAAGAAGAGAATCCTTACAAGACCATCACACGCTGGTTTGATGCAGGAAATCATGTTGATCTTTTTGTGGATATGAAAGATGCAGAAAAGGTTGCTGCTTTGTATAAAGTGGATGGGTTGTATTCATTTGTAAAGAAATTTTTTCCTCATGCCAATGAAAAAGAAAATGCTTTGCTGATGGAGTTTGTGTTGCATGGACTATCTACTTATTCTTTAATTAGCAAGAAGGTCATAGAAGGAAAAATTCAGTTTAAAGATCTTATCGGCAGCATGATGAATTTAGGCCAGATGAATTATGAAGATGACGAATTGAATGAAGATGATTTCAGATAAAGATAATTAATGTAATTATCAAAAGCGCCATTTGCAATGGCGCTTTTGTCTTATTAAAGATTTAAAGCTTACTTATAACTGTTCTTTGCTTTTTATAAAAAATAAATTTTGAAACAGCCAGCTTAACACTACTACAGCTAAAGCACCCACTACATTCAGCCATAAAAAGCCTAACCCGATAATTCCGTTGTTATCTAAAATAAAACAAATAACAACAATGATCTCTCCTATTATCGCACTCCAGAAAACAGCATTCCCTCGTATACGTTTCATATAAAATGCCACTAAAAAAATTCCAAGTATAACACCATAAAATAAAGAACCTAAAACATTCACCGCTTCTATCAAACTGCCTAGACGATTAGAAAACTCTGCCACTGCAATACAAAAAACGCCCCATCCAAAAGTGAACCATTTCGATTGTTTGTACTGCTTTACTTTATGCAATTCCGTTTCTGATGTGTGAATACGATCTTTCTTAAAGCGCAAATAAAAATCAATCATTGTTGAAGCTGCGAGAGAATTCAAAGCTGCCGCAATAGAACCCCAGGATGCAAGAAAAATAATAGCTATGAGTAACCCCACCAAACCTTTGGGAAGTGTATCCACCACAAAACGAAGAAAAATATAATTAGTATCATTCGTATCTATAGAAGGGTCGGCTTGTTTTAATACGGCCTTGTATTCATTCCGCAGATCGTTTACTTTTTTATTCAACTCCTGCAGACTGTCTTTATAACCATTCGTTTCCGGTGACGCAACATATTTTGCAACCCATTCTTTTTGTTCAACACTTACCGTTTCATACTTTGCATGAATCGCATTTAATGAATCTGCATACTTTGATTCATACACTTTATCGCTCACTGCTTTATTGAAAAATATCGGCCCCTGGTTAAACTGATAATATGTAAACAGCAACGCTCCTATCAATAAGATCAAAAACTGCATTGGCACTTTAACCAGTCCGTTCATCAATAAACCTAACCTGCTTTCGGTTGTGTTCTTCGCCGTAAGATATCTTCCCACCTGGCTTTGATCGGTTCCAAAATAACTCAGTGCTAAAAAAAATCCACCGATAACACCACTGATAAGATTGTATTTATCCTTCCATTGAAAACCTTCTTCTGTAACACCTGTTGTTATAACATTCAGCTTGCCCGATGCACCACTTACTTTTAATGCATCAATAAAACCGACATCCGCAGGCAGATCGTGAACAATATAATATCCTGCAATAAACATTGCTGTAAAGATGATGATAAGTTGTAGTTGCTGGGTATAAGCCACTGCTTTTGCGCCACCGCTAACTGTATAAATAATAAGCAATCCACCCATGAAAATATTTGTGAGAAAAATATTCCAGCCAAGCAACGATGATAAAATAATGGAAGGTGCATACACGCTTATTCCTGTTGAAAAACCTCTCGACAAAAGGAATAATGCTGAAGTAAATGTTCTTGTTTTTACATCAAATCTTTCTTCCAAATATTCATACGCTGTAAATACTTTAAGCCTCGTAAATATGGGTACAAAAGTGATACACAGTACTACCATTGCTAATGGCAAACCAAAATAATATTGCACAAAACGCATCCCATCTGTAAACGCTTGTCCTGGTGCAGATATAAACGTAACGGCACTTGCCTGTGTGCCCATAATGCTTAACAAAACAAGGTACCACGGCATAGTTCGGTTGGTTAAAAAATAACCTTCCAGGTTTTTAGTTGCGGTGCTTTTGTACAAACCATAAGCTATAATGGTTACAAGCGTAATCACTAATATTAACCAGTCTAAACTGCTCATGAAAAATGTTTGGTGAACCAATAAAAAAATACGATCAGCACCAGTAACACAACCAGTACAAGAATGTACCAGGCTCTCCATGTATTGAAAAGAGGAATTTTATCTTTTGGCTGCATCGTCTAAAGTAAAATTATTTTTTTGTGACCAACATTTCTAACGCTGCTCATCGTTCCTTGTGTCACTCACTTCAACTGAATTAATTTTATTCATCATTGATTACCTTACACAAACGGATAAACAACATCAAACATGTTCAATCTCAATATACATTATGTTTTCAACTTCACCTCATAAGCACACGAACAAATGTAACATGTATAAATTCTTATAACGTGAAGATTTATTTAAAAAGAATGAATAAACTTCAAATAGTAACTTCATAGTTATGCATATTCTTATCGCACCAAATGCTTTTAAAAACAGTCTTACTGCAACAGAAGTTTCAGAAGCGATAAAAGAAGGTTTTGAAAAAAGCAGACTAAACTGTACCTGCACTTGTTTCCCTATTGGCGATGGCGGCGATGGAACAGTATCTCTTTTTATCAAATATTTAAATGCGACGATTGTTACATCTGTCGATCATGATCCTTTTGCCGAAAATATTATTGCTTCATTTGGTTTAACACAGGATAGAAAAACGGCGATAATAGAACTGGCCGAAGCATCAGGATTAAGATTATTGAAGCCGCACGAATACAATCCTTTGCTTGCAACAACT
>JAEZRL010000007.1 GCA_023440945.1 Bacteroidota bacterium | reverse complement strand
GGCATAGGCTTTGGCGGGTAACAAGGCAGTTTCCAGTGCCGGGTTTAAAGAAAGATTGGCACCGTTCTTATAATCAATAGTATGTTCAGTGTTTTTATAATAACCTTCTAAAGATGTTTCAAAATTATTTTCCTGGAAATTCTTAAAAAAGCCTATTGCATATTGATCTGTATAAGCAGGCTGAATATAAGTATCGCTTAATTTATAATAATCAACAGGCGTTATGGCGTTAGTGTTTGAAACAAGATGCAGGTATTGATAAATTCGGTTATAAGAAAGTTTTACAGAAGATGAATTATTTAAAAGAATGCGCATCAATAAACGTGGCTCAAAACCCTGGTAACTTTTTATATTCTCGTTTTTGGAATAGAATGCTGTATCAGTAATAGACTCGGGTGTTTTGGGAGCACCACGTTCATATAAAAAAATATCTTTTGGGCCAAGATATTGATATTGCGTAACACGAAAACCTAATTGTGTTGAAAGAAAATTTGTGATCTTATTTTCGGTTGTGAAGAAGCCAGATAACTCTCTTGCATTTTCATCTGCTATTTTTCTTGAAACGATATTGGAACTATCATTCGCAGGTTTTAATTCACCGGGATTAATCGTGTAATGAACATAATCGCCACCAAGCGTAATGCTATTATCTGTGTTGAAATTATAATTGAACACCGCTTTGCCTTCTTTTTGTTCAATACCTGAACCAAGTTTAAAAGCATAATATTTATTCAATCCGTTGATAAAAGATCGATACTTACTAATATTTCCTGACAACAATAAATTAAGTTTTGTTGTAAGATTACTTTTCCATTGCAATGAACCAATATAATTCTTCCATTGAAAAGATGTATCGCCGGGAAATTTATACTTATCATAACTGTTATAAAAGGTAGCACTAATGCGGTTATTCTGATCAGGAGTGTAGGATAATTTTATAACATCATCATAATAAAAAGCATCGCTGTTCTTTACATCACCGGGAAAAAGATTCATCATTAATTTTGGGTAAGCAATTCTTCCTCCCGCCATTACCGTAAGTTTATTCTTTATGATAGGGCCATTCATAAACAAGTGAGTGCTAACTGGTCCTATACCGGTATTGAAATGCATCGTGTCAGGATTACCGGGCTTCACATTTAAAAGCATAATAGAAGATAACCTGCTTCCATATTGAGCAGGAATACCTGCTTTGTAAAAAGTAAAATCTTGTATTGCATCTGCGCTTACACCTGTATAAAAACCTAATAAGTGGGAGATGTTGAAGAGAGGAGCTCCGTCAATCAATACTAAATTCTGATCAGCATTTCCACCACGAACACTGTAACCACTTACGGTTTCGCCATTGGTAACAATGCCGGGTTGTAAAGTAAGTGAGCGTAGAATATCTGCTTCGCCTAAAACAAGTGGTGTTCTTTTTTGTTGTGCAGGATTGATGCGAACCGTACTCATTTGCAGATCCTTTATCGCAGCATCTCTTTTTCTTGTTTCAACTGTTACTTCTTGTAGTTCGTTCAGTGCATTTCTTTTCAAAAAAAATTCTCCCGTTGTTTTATCAAGTACATAAATCGGTTCAGCTAATTTTTGATAACCGATCATTGTAAAAACAAGTGTATAACTGTTCACAGGTAATGAAAACGAGAAATAACCTGCAGAATCTGTTATTGTATTGAACTTTTTATCTTCTGTGGAAACATTCACACCTACAAGTGGTTGATGGTTATCGAAATCGTAAACCGTGCCTTTAAAATGAATGTTTTGTGCCTGTGTATTTATAACAAACAGAAAGTTGAGAAAAAGGAAAAATATATGTTTCCTAGATAGCAGTTTTGTATGCATCGTAAGCAGTTAGAAGAAAGTAATTTAGCAATTTTACCGGTAAAAAAAATTCTTTGTAGGTAAGCGGTAAAATATCTTGTTTGAAGTGACTGAAAATGCAATTAAAGTACAGGATAATACATTTTCAACTTTACAAAAGAAGTGTCTGTTGCAGGAAGACTATCACTTAAATATCTTTCCCAAGGAGTGGCAACACGATCCATGGCATGATCAATAATATATTTTTCTATTGAGGAAGAAAGCGAAGAACGTTTATTAAAAGGCCCCTGATATTCGCCTACCAGCATTTTTCCTTTTGGCATGGTGCGGCACTCAATTTCTTTTGTTGCTTTAACAGTTTTGTCAACTGCAACTCCTACTCTTACCAGTAATGTATCTTCCGATAAGTTTTTGAAAGAAATAATCTTCGGCTGAAGTTGTTTTAAATCATTTTTTCGCATAAAGGCGTAAAGTTCATGGTGCATATTCGAAACCTCTTTTCGCCAGTTTGCAGAATCCATTTTTTTTTCTGTTACCAAAACGATTGTATCAATAACAGGTTGTATTGTAAGTGAGTAACCATAATAAGCCACAGGGTCGTCTATATATGATTTAAGATCTTTTGCAGTTTGAAAAGCACTATTATCATTTTTAAAAATATAGTCAAATAACGATTTTCTTTCAGCAGTAATAACGTTTGTTTTTTTAGGAAGTGTTGTTGATTCAACCGCAAGGGCATACAGACTTGATTTGTTTTTTATTTTTTCTTCAACTTCAAAACTCACCGGTGTTAATCTGTTTACAGTAAATGTTGTAACCGGCGTTTTAATACTGAAACTGTTATGGGAAGAGTCAGTTTTGATATCGGAATGATCAATACCACCTGAATTAATTTTCAGGGATGATTGCCACTTTATCCAATTTCCCGGATGATTTAATTGCGCAAGAACATTGTAGAAATTTGCTTCTATCGTTACACTGTTTATTTGTGTTACAGGAATAAAAAGTGAAGCAGTTAATAAAACAACAACGATAATAACTGAATAAATAATTACAAGTTTTTTTTTCATGCTTCCGATAGAATATTTCTTTACTTGCTTATCAGGTTGCTAAAATAAAAAGACCCTTGTTAATAATAATTCAAATAATAATCGCCATATAAATAAGACTGAAGCCCAATCTTGAAATTTGATGCGAAAACAGATTAATTTTATTATTGTTGCAGAAAAGAGCCATTTACAAATTCGTTTGAAACAAAAAAGTCTCTTTCCAATAATAAAACCTTTAAACTGCTTCAGAAGTATTTTGAACAAAAAACCAGTACAAATAGTAAGCATTCGTTGTTCATTTGATTCTGTGAACGCCGCATTATATACATCGTTCCGTAATTTTGTTCTGCAAAATTCACTTCAAAAAAAGCTTTGTTTTCTCCTTATTCTTTCAGTCATCCTGTTTCTGTTTTCTGCCTGTGATACAAAACAGGAACCCTTGTTTACAAAACTTTCTCCCGATCAAACAAATGTTCATTTTATCAATCACAACATTGACAGTGATACACTTAATATTCTTGATTATCTCTACTATTATAACGGTGCAGGTGTTGCAGCAGGTGACATAAATAACGATGGCTTAACCGATCTTTATTTTGCTTCTAATACTGAAGGCAATAAATTATATCTTAATAAAGGCAATTTTAAATTTGAAGACATTACTGAAAGTGCAGGTGTGAAGGGAAACGCAGGCTGGACAACTGGCGTTTCTATGGCTGATGTAAATGGCGATGGTTATCTTGATATTTATGTTTGCACCGTTGCCAATCATACACCTGCAAGTAATCCACATACATTTTTTACAAATTCACATAACCAATTATTTATTAATAACGGTAACAACACTTTTACTGAAAGTGCAAAACAGTGGAACGTAGATATACAAGGTTATTCAACACAGGCTGCTTTTTTTGATTATGATCACGATGGCGATCTTGATATGTTTTTGTTGCAGCATTCTGTTCACAGCACAGATACGTATGGTGATACTTCCATCCGACATAAATATAGTCCTGTAAGTGGTGGAAAATTATTTCGTAATGAAGGAGATCATTTCACCGATGTAACAAAAGGTTCAGGAATTATCAGCAGTCCGCTTGGTTATGGTTTAGGTGTTGCCATTGCAGATTTGAACAATGATGGCTGGGATGATATTTATGTGAGCAATGATTTTCATGAAAACGATTATTATTATGTGAACCAGGGAAACGGAACTTTCAAAGAAATGAACAACGAAGCTTTTGGTCACGAATCAAAATTTTCTATGGGTAATGATATAGCTGATATCAATAATGACGGCTGGCTTGATATTATGACTTTGGATATGTTGCCTGAAGATGAAAGGGTTTTGAAATCTTCGCAAAGTGATCTTCCGCTTGATATTTATAATTACCAGGTTCAATATGGCTATCATTATCAATATTCAAGAAATTGTTTGCAATTGAATGTTGGGCAAGGACAAAAATTTGCAGACATCGCTTTATACAGTGGCGTTGCTGCAACTGATTGGAGCTGGAGCCCTTTGATTGCGGATTATGATCTTGATGGAATCAACGATATCTTTATTTCGAATGGAATAAAAAAACGCCAGAACGATCTAGATTATATAAAATTTGTTTCTGCTACACATAAAACAGGGAAAGAGTTTGATAAAGAATTATTGCAGCATCAACCTTCAGGTGCATGGCATAATTATTTGTTTAAAGGGAGCGATTCATTGAAATATGCGGATGTATCAAAAGCATGGGGAATGAGTGATAGCACACTTTCGCAAGGAGCTGTTTATGCTGATCTTGATAATGATGGCGATCTCGATATTATTACCAACGATATGAATGCACCTGCCGGTATTTATAAAAACAATGCAAGGGAAAAAGACTCATCTCATCATTATATATCTATTCAGTTGAAGAACAAAGCGCCGAATACTTTTGGTGTCGGCTCAAAAATATTTTTATTTAAAGATGATAAAGTGCAGTATAAACAACTACAACCGGTGCATGGTTTTATGAGTTCATCTGAACCTTTACTCCATTTTGGTTTAGATAAAACAAAACTAATCGATAGTATTCTTATTATCTGGCCTGATAACACAACTCAAACATTACAACACGTAAAAACAGATCAGAAAGTGGTGATTGATTATAATATCAGAAATGCAAAAGCTGTTACAGCTCAGTTTTCTATCATCAATAAAATTTTAAACACACCTGCTGAAAATATTTTTACAGATATTACTTCTTCATCCAACATCAATTTTAAACATAAAGAAGATGATTTTATAGATTTCAATAATCAATGGTTCATTCCGCATGAAGTTTCTACCCAAGGTCCTAAGATTGCTGTTGCGGATGTTAATGGTGATGGGCTTGAAGATTTTTATGTTTGCGGTGCAAGATTTCAAAGTGGAAAAATTTTTCTGCAACAGCCTGATGCAACATTCAAAGCATCTGTAGACACAATGGCTTTTTATAACGATAAAAATTGTGAAGATGTAGATGCAATTTTCTTTGATGCCGATGGTGATAACGATGCCGACTTGTATGTAATAAGTGGTGGTAATGAATTTTTTGGTAATCAGCCTGCTTTGAATGATCGTTTATACATCAATGATGGCAAAGGCAATTTTGCAAAAACAAACTCATTGCCTGCGATGTTTGAAAACAAATCTGTTGTTCGTGCTGCAGATTTTGATAAAGATGGCGACATAGACCTGTTTGTTGGCGGACGTGTAAATGCACAATCTTATGGCAGTGCTCCAACTTCTTATCTCTTACAAAACGATGGCAAAGGGAATTTCAAAATTGTTACAAAACAAATAATTCCTGAGTTGGAACATATTGGAATGATAACCGGCGCAGTTTGGACAGATATAGATAAAGATGGGTGGCGTGATCTTATTGTTGCAGGCGAATGGATGCAACCGGTTTTATTCAAAAACGAACAAGGGAAATTTACGCAACGGAAACTTACTAATAAAGATGAAGACTTAAAAGGATTATGGACTTCAGTTGTTGCAGCGGATGTTAACGGTGATGGTTTTGAAGATATTATATTAGGCAATTATGGCTTGAACAGCAAGCTGACTGCAAGTGCAAAATATCCGCTGAAGATGTATTGCGCAGATATGAGTGGCAACGGTAATGTTGATCAAATTATAGCTGTTGAAAAGGATAGAAAGTATTATCCCTTCTTAAACAAAGAAGATTTAGAGAAACAACTGCCTTATTTAAAAAAGCAATTTTTAAGTTATTCAAAAATGGCAGGAAAAAGTGTGGAAGAAATTTTTGGAGAGAAGTTAAACAAATCACAGGTATTTGATGTTTCAACACTCGCTTCTGTTGTTTTGTTGAATGATGGAAAAGGACACTTTTCTGCTTCTAAATTGCCCGCTGCATTACAATGGTCACCTTTGTTTGCTTTTGATACGTTCGATTATAATAAAGATGGAAAAACAGATGTTCTTGCAGGAGGAAATTTTTTTGGTACACAACCTTATGAAGGCCGTTATGATGCATTACCATTAACTTTAAACAAAGGAAATGGTAAAGGAGATTTTCAAACACAATTTCCTTTAGAGCCGGCATTAAGAAATATAAAAGGAGAAGTAAGAGATATAAAAGCAATTCATCTTGCTAACCAAAAAACTGCTTTTCTTATTGCAGTGAACAACGAGAAAGTTGTATTGCTTGAGTATAAGTGAGTGTAACTTCAAAAAGATTTTAAAAATAATCTGCTATGCGAAGTTCTCCGGGGGTTTGGCAGAAATATTTAATAAGTCTTTCGCTTATTTAAAACCTTTTGCACGATCGTATCTTTCACCATTATCTATCTTAATTTTATCTTATGTCTAAAAAGAGATTAGTAGTGTTGACTGGTGCTGGCATAAGTGCAGAAAGTGGACTGAAAACATTTCGTGATAGCGATGGATTATGGGAAGGATACGATGTAACAGAAGTTGCCACGCCACGTGCCTGGAAGAAAAATCCGCAGCTGGTACTTGACTTTTATAATATGCGAAGAAAAGATGTGGCTGCCGCTCAGCCAAATGCTGCACATATTGGTTTAGCAAAACTTGAGGACGATTTTGATGTGCGCATTATCACGCAAAACATAGATGATTTGCATGAAAGAGGAGGAAGTTCAAAAGTATTGCATTTGCATGGCGAAATTTTTAAGATGCGCAGCGAGCAAAATGAAGAATTGATATATGAAGTTAAAGATGAAATTCATCTCGGTGATAAAGCGGTGGACGGAGCACAACTTCGTCCGCATATTGTTTGGTTTGAAGAGCCTGTGCCAATGATAGAAGAAGCAATTGAAATAACACGAACAGCAGATATTTTCACTGTTATTGGAACTTCATTGGTCGTATACCCGGCGGCAAGCTTAGTTAATTATGCGCCCTGGCAGAATCCAAAATATATTCTTGATAAAACAATTCCTTATACTGCTTCTCTTTATAATCTTACTGCTATTGAAAAGTCCGCTTCAGAAGGCATAAAAGATCTAATGCAACATCTTCAGCAATTGAAATAATAAAATCGCTCTTTTATTATACCCTGAACTTGTAACTAACCGTTAAAAGAGTCTTTCAAGACATAAAATATAAACCTTCAAGCACGAAGTTTGTCTTATATCCGTTTAAAAAAAACGATACAGGAGGTATAAGATGAAAAAGACGTTTTCCGTTTTAAAATATTTGTTACTGTTATTTATAATAGCTGTTTTCACTTTGCCATCAGTTTCTGCCCAAACTGATTCATCATCATCTATAAAGAATGCATTACAATCAAAAAATTTTGTGTTTGTTGCAAGAACAGTAACCCCGATGCGCGGTGGTTTAAAACAACTTACTTCTTATTATGACGTTAAGGTATCAAATGACTCTTTGATAAGTTATCTGCCTTATTTTGGAAGAGCTTATACAGCGCCGCTTGATCCTTCAAAAGCCGGTTTGCATTTTACTTCCACTAATTTCTCTTATGATATAAATGAAAGAAGAAAGGGCGGATGGAATATCATGATAAAACCAAACGATAATACAGACGTGAGAGAATTGACCCTTACGGTTTTTAAGAACGGTAATGCAAGTTTGCAGGTTTTAAGCAATAACCGCGAAGCTATTTCATTCAATGGTACTATAAAAGCAGTAAATCAAAATAAATAATGAAACGAGCTCGTGAACCCTTGTAAAGATATTCGTAAAAATCCTGCGTCTGCAGGATTTCCTTTTGGCTGAAATTAAATAATTACATATGATTTGCATAGTTATTGTTTCTCCTGAAGAATGATGAATCTTACCATCTCCGGTTATTCCACTGCTTTGTTTTCTACCTGGTATTTTATAGAAGAATTGTCTCTTTTGCTGGATGCAGGTGATGGCGTTATATCAAATCTTTTACAAAAGTCACGGAAAGTAAAACATGTTTTTATTTCTCATGCCGACAGAGACCATCTTACAGGTTTATTACAATTAAATCAATTAAATGCAAGACCCGGTTTACCAAAGATTTATTATCCCAAAGACAGCGCTTCTTTTAAAGCTTTTGAGTTATTTGCAAAAGATTTTGACAGACAGGTAGAACAAACAGAATGGATACCCCTGAATATTGGGGAAGAAATAGAAATTAAAAAAGACGCTTTTGTTACCTGTTTTAAAAATAGCCATGTAGATGCGCCGGATTCTGTTTCAAAAAGCTTCAGTTATTTGGTGCAGCAGTCAAAGCGAAAATTGAAGAAAGAATATCTTCATTTAAATGGAAAGGAAATTCGCCAATTACGTTTAAAACAAGGTGATGAAGCAGTAACAAATGAAGTGCGTGAAAATATAATTGGTTATTCAGGTGATACACCTGTTGAAAATTTTTCTATCTGGAACAATACACAAATTCTTGTTCACGAAGCAACTTTTTTGCATAAAAACGAAATTGCTGATAGGGAAGTTAGAAGAAACAAGCATAGTGTTTTAGAAGAAGTGATGAAATGTGCTTCACAAATAAGCATTGGAAATCTTATCCTTGGTCATTTTTCAAGCCGTTATAAAAATAGCGAAATTGATGATTGCATCAGGCATTATTGGGGACAGTATCAAATTCAATTCCCGGTTTATAGAATATTACCAGGACAATTTGTAAATGATATTCTTGCACAAAAAAGGATTAACTGTTAATTCCTGTTATGACTTTCAGTGAATTGACAGGTATAAAAAGGAAATGTTTCTCCTCGTAAATCTTAACTTTTTTACATGGTAATTTAATATTTTTCCCGATTTTTCACATCAGTTTTCTTCCTACCTTTGCCGCCTGAAAAAAATTAAACAAAGACCTATATGGCAGATTTGAAATTTCAACGCAATTTTGGTATTGCCGCTCATATTGATGCCGGTAAAACCACTACAACCGAGCGTATTTTGCGCTACACCGGCATGATTCACAAGATTGGTGAAGTACATGACGGCGCTGCTACAACCGACTGGATGGAGCAGGAAAAAGAAAGAGGTATTACCATCACTTCTGCTGCTGTTAGCTGCCAATGGAATTTTCCTACCGTTTTAGGTAAACCTACTGCAGATACAAAAAAATATTATTTTAATATTATTGATACTCCGGGTCACGTTGACTTCACCGTAGAAGTTGAACGTTCTATGCGTGTGCTGGATGGTTTGATTGCCCTGTTCTCAGCCGTTGATGGTGTAGAACCACAGTCTGAAACTGTTTGGCGTCAGGCAAACCGTTATAAAGTTCCCCGTATTGGTTTCGTAAATAAAATGGACCGTGCAGGTGCAGACTTTTTAAACGTAGTTAAACAGGTAAAGGAAATGTTAGGAGCCAAGGCTGTGCCTTTGCAATTACCTATCGGGGCAGAAGATAACTTTAAGGGAGTTGTTGACCTGATTAAAATGAAAGGTATTATCTGGCACATGGAAACAGAAGGTATGACCTTTGACGAAATTCCTGTTCCGGAAGATATGAAAGAAGATGTAGAATACTGGAGACAAAATCTTATCGAAGCTGTTGCTGAATATGATGAGAAC
>JAEZRL010000430.1 GCA_023440945.1 Bacteroidota bacterium | reverse complement strand
CCTTTCAGACTGGACGCAATCAGAGTTTGGAGACTTGCAGGAGTTGAAAAGACCCAGCTTGACAAAGCAAAATTGGACACTTTGATTTCTTATGAGGAAGATGCCGATATTGAGGAATTGGATGTGGACGGCAAAAAGCGGCTTGTAATTGATACCTATTTTGACAATGCTGAATACATTTTTGACTGTAAGGAAATTCATCAAGAAGTAAGACCCCATAACACAGAAGAACTAACGGAAATTATTCTGAGACAGGAAAACACATGGCGAGAGCAACAGACAACGATTTATAAGCAGAAAAAGTTCATAGACGACTTGAAGACTTTCATTGATAAACAAATTGACAAGAAAAGTAGAGTTTTAGAGGGTCTGGCAGATACTTCTAATCATACATATCAAAAATCAAAACACCAACTGGAAATATTGACGCAGATAAAAAACATTATTAAGACAAATTCATTTGAGTGATGAACCACATGCCGGTAACAGCGGTTTGGCGTCAGTGGGGCTGGACGGATAAAGCCCCATCTTCAAATCGCTATCAGCTACATATCGGTCAGACGGAATGCTATTAGGCTTCATTAAATAATTTTTTATTTTAGTTCTTTAATCGGCTTCGGTTATCGGCTGGACATCATAAAATATCCTGCCTTCGCCAAGCCGATAAACGTTAGCTGCAACTTATGAGCACTCCATTTTCCGACATTACATTATACGCAGAGACTCGTTATAAAAATGACACACCCGAATATTGGGAAGAAAGGGCTCTTCAAAACTACATAAGCGACTTATATGTTAGCAAAATGTATGGATATAAACCTCCGAATACCACTCGTGTTAGCATCGTCCCATCATACCACAAAATTTGGAATCGAACTTGGACTGACGGTTCATTGAAATCAATAGCTCCAGAATTTATTTATGAAAAGTATTTGAACCTTGATAAACGAGGAAAATATCAGTATGTTCTTGACATCATTCATAGTTGCATGATTCAATTGAGTGAGGAATACAAATGGGACGAAGCTGTATTTGAAAGAGCCTATAAAGAAGTTTTAGAAAACAACTTCCAATTCAAAATTGAGTACCCTGCGAAGGTATCGAGAGATAAAAAAAAGTCTGCTGAACTATGCATAGAAAAAACAGATTTAGTGACGAGTTTGTATGTTACATTTTTAATAAAGGAAAACTTTAAAACTGTTAAGCTTTTTGACAAACGTAACTGGTGGTGGTATGACTCTATTTATAAACTTGTTAAGACTAATAAGTGGTTTGACAACGACAGATTTGGAATTTATTATAAGCCATTCAATTGGAGCGTTTGGTATTCCTTAAACGGTCAGAAAGTTGTATTCGAAAAAGAAAATGTTCAATATGACAAGATGAATATTGACGACTTATTTAAGTTCTAATCCGCAGCTAACAAGTGGTTTGGCAAAATGCGGGCTTGACATCATGCACATCAACTTTTGTTTTGCTATTGTGCTGCAGTTGTCGGGGCGACGGAACTTTACTCAACAAAAATTTTTATCTTGAACTTTAAATAAAAAATCAGCAACAGTACGGGCAGACGGAATGCTACTATCCGCACTTCGCCAAACCTGGAACGTTGTATGCCATTAAAAATGCTAACCGTACTAAATATCAAGCTTTTTACTTTAATGCTTTTTATAGCTTCCTGTTCAGACGGACAAAATGCAACAAGCAATACTTCAACTCAGCACCCATCTTGGCAGGAGAACTATTACAAGTACAAAACAAATAAACCAGACGTGCCAGCTAACAAACTGTTTCGGTTGGGGTTTAAGCCAGAAGATACAGTGTTGCCTATTGGTAACTTAAAAGGTGTGGAAATCATAAATGCAAATAGTACGTCACTTGCGTATGTTCCAGAAGATATCAAGTACCTTGCTTCCTTAAAATCATTAAACCTGACATGGACGAAGCTGAGCTACTTTCCGAAAGTGGTATTTGAAATGCCACAATTGGTGAGTTTAGATTTCGCATTTAGGGATAGCAGTGTAACTGTTGACACATTAGCTCGTAATTTTTCAAAGCTGCCTGACTTAGAATTACTAAGCCTTATTTCTTGCAGATTGAGAGATGTTCCCGAACCAGTAACTAAGTTGAGAAGGCTGAAATATTTAAGTCTTTCACAGAACAGCATAACAGTTCTTTCAAGCAGCATTGGAAGACTGGACAGCTTGATTGAACTTGACCTATCACAAAACAAAATCAAAAGCCTTCCAAGTGCATTAAGCAATCTTCAGCTTTTGGAAGAATTAGACCTTTACGACAACAAGCTCACATCGTTTCCTTTAAGTATCTGCCAACTTTCAAGTTTACGAGACTTAGATTTTAGATACAACGACCTTAAAACATTACCGAATGAGATTTTAAACTTAAAAAATATTCAGAACCTTAATTTTGGCAACAACACAAATCTGCATATCACAAAGGAATTTGCAGAACAGATTAATAGTAAGCTACCCAATTTGAAAACAATCTTCTTGGACGGCACTCATCATACACAGAAGGAAATGGCTGAACTAACAAAGGTTTTCAAGGATAAAATAATTTTCTACCTGAAAGATTAACGGCATACAACAATCGGTTTGCTGCTATGCTGGCGGACATTACGCAGCATCAACTTTTGGTATCGCTTTTCAGCAGTAGTTCCAGCCGACATTACGTTGTTGAGCAACAGAATATATTTTGTACTTTGGTTTTTCAATCGGCTTCCGTTGCCAGGCTGACAATCATAAAATACCAGCACAGCAGCAAGCCCTGAACGTTGTGTGCAATTGCTCGACATTCTGCATCTTTCCAAAAGTTCACCAAACAAATTGCAGAAATGAAAATAATCTTCATCTTCTTTTTAGCTCTGACGACGACATTCACAGCTATCAGCCAAAGGACAAAAACTGACGAAGCTATAGAGACTTCGAAAAAGTTCCTGCTCGACACTATCGGCGAAAAAGTTTTCAAATACTTCAAATTTGAATACAGAAAGGGATCGTATTACATTCTTGGCGACAGACAAAAAAAATATGGGTACATTCCAACAAAAACCCTATTACCAGGTAAACGACTGAAAAATGGCTGGACAGAAATATGGGTACTATTTGATTTCAATTATCCTGAAGTCAAAGGGTTGAAATATGCAACTTGGGTTAAACTAACGAAAGACTTGCAACTTGCAGAACCAATTCAGCTTGACTTCATACCGAATTTTGTTTGGAAAAATGAACCTCCCAGTTTTATCACCGAGCAAACAGCAGCGGAAATAGGATCAACCCTGCTAAAGGACACTACGCTTGGTCGGTCGTCGCCATACCTTTCTTATGACAAAAACCTAAAAAAGTATATCTACACCATTACAAACAACATAACAAAATCTGCGGGACAAAATGGAAAAGACGAAGGAATGATGGAAATTCTGAAACTCGACGCAGAAACGGGTGCAGTAATCGAGAAAACAACTGGGGCTTATGGCTTTTACATTAGATAAACTGCACACAACATAGTATTGCCAAAAGCGGGGCTGAAGTAGTAACCATGAACCTCTGTTTCGCTTATCAACGTTAGCTTCAGGTGACCGGCTTCGCTCGGTCATTGTTGGGTGATTGAGCTGTTCTAATTCTAATTAACTTTAGTTGCCGGGCTGGACGTTATGAAATATCCCGCCTTCGGCAATACCTGAACGTTGTGTGCTATGCTAACAGAGATTCCTAAATTAATTGGTGGAGCAAAAACATTGTTCATTGCAAAGTCAGACATTGGCTTTGACACAGTTGTTCGTGACGACAAAAAAATAACTATTGAATACATTTCTGTTTGCCAGTATGACCCAGAAGAAGGGTTTTATCTTTTTGGTTGCGACAAAGACTTTAATACTCATACCGACTTTTATTATGATGATTTTGAAGAAGATTTAGACGACGCAAAACGAATTTATCAACTTGACGAAATTGTATGGACGCAAATAAATTAATTGGTGTTGTTAATTTTAAGGTTAGACACATTCCTTCGCAAAATATTTCAATAACTAAAATTGAGTTTGAAGACAGAGGCGACCAAGTATATTATTGTTGGACAGTTTGGGGATATTTTCCTTTTCCACAATGTCTCTTTTCCTTTCCTTTTCCGCAATGTCTCTTAGCATGGCTTTGCGCGTAGGAAGGACATTGCGGTTTCATTTGGCCGTTTTCGTTAAATCAATATCTCTTAATTCCATAAAATTTGTAACCGGATAAATTCCCTGTACCGCTTCGATATAATATTTAGCCGAACTATGTTCATACTGCTCAGGCAAGTCAACCAACTTATTTCCTTTGCACGGATTGAAATGCATATAATCTAATTTTTGTTGAATAAACTTTTCGGTTCTACATTCTTTCCAATCAAAAGAGGTTTCAAATACGTTGTGCAGTTTACCTTCTTTTCTTTCTGTGTTGTTTAGGCTTGCTGATAACTCACCTAATATTAATCTGCTGTTTTGTTGCTGTAAACGTTTTACCAGATCATAAGCTATAAAACGTTTTCCGTTCGATATGATTACATTGATGCTCTTTGCTGTATTGCTGAAAGCAATAACTGCATGCACATGACTTGGCATAATAACATAGCCTATAATATGATGCCCTTGTGCTTTTAAATAACTAAACCAATTATAAACGGCATCATAGGCATTGCAGATTTTGAATAATGGCATCCAGTTAGTACAGGTGAAGGTTATAAAGTAAATTCCATGTTTTTCTGCTATGGCTTTGCGAACAGGCATGGATTAAAGTTAAGAAATTGAACGGGCTTTTGTGCTTCGATTGCCGCAATGTCCCTGCTTACGCTCATGCCTTTTTGAGGAGACATTGCGGAAAAGCAAATAATTTAGCTACTGCTTTTTGTCAAGCAGCTTTTATTATCCATTACCAGCATCCTATGAGTAGATCTGCCTTTGGCAGGCTACAAGCCTCTGTGATTAAATGAATAATTGTATTTTCTCTTTCTATAAAAGAGAAAAACAACCGGCTACAGCCTTTCGATTGCCGCAATGTCCCTGCTTACGCTCATGCCTTTTTGAGGAGACCTTGCGGAAAAGGTAAAGCGTGTATTGTTTTTACAATGGAAACAGGGGAGGCAATCATTGTTACCCTCAGAAATAGATGAATGAAATCGGTTTTCCAGATTGCTGCTGAAAACAAAATAGCACGTATTAATTTTATTATAATTTCAGCTCCTTTTTTAAACATCGAATCAACATGAAAATCTTTTTCTCTACGCTCGTCATTTTTTCTTTAATGGCCTGTAATTCTTCTCAGAAACAAATAGACCTGCTCGTTACCAATGGCACTGTTTATACCTGCGACAGCGCCTTTTCGGTGCAGGAATCGATAGCCGTAGATAAAGGAAAAATAGTGGAAGCAGGGAAAACGGGGGATCTTAAAAAGAAATATAAAGCAAAGGAAGAAGTTGATGCCGGCGGCCAGTTTATCTTTCCCGGGCTTATTGATGCGCATGCTCACTTTGTGAGTTATGGACTTTCGCTGCAGCAAGTAAATCTTGTAGGTACGGAAAGCTGGGATGATGTGTTGAAAAGGGTAGGGGAGTTTGCAAAAACTTCAAAAGACGAATGGATCACGGGCAATGGCTGGGATCAGAATGACTGGGACGAATCTTCGTTTCCCGACAATCGGATGTTGAATGTTTTATTTCCTGACAGGCCTGTTATACTGAGTCGTATTGATGGCCATGCTGCCATTGCCAATAAGAAGGCTTTGGAAATGGCCGGTATCAAACCCGGCGATAAACTGGAAGGCGGAAGTATTGAGGTAAAAGATGGAAAACTTACAGGTATATTGATCGACAATGCCACATCACTGGTTTATGACAAAATTCCGGCACCATCAAATGAAAAAGTAGAAGCCGCTTTAATGGATGCGCAGCGCAATTGTTTTGCCCAGGGGCTTACCACTATTGACGATTGCGGATTGCCTCATGAAATGGCTATGCTTATTGATACATTGCAGCAACAAGGGAAATTAAAAATGCGCATGTATGTCATGCTCAGTGATGCTCCTGCTAATTTCGATTGGCTTTTCAGAAAAGGAAAGATTAAAACCGACAGGCTTACTGTAAGGGCTTTTAAAGTGTTTGCAGATGGAGCGCTGGGCAGCCGTGGCGCTTGCCTGATAAAGCCTTACAGTGATAAACCCGGATGGAATGGATTTTTGTTGAGTTCTATTCAGCATTTCGACTCTGTTGCAAATATTATTTCTCAACACGGGTTTCAAATGTGTACACATGCCATTGGCGATTCGGGCAATAGGGTGATGCTTGAAACCTACGCGAAATACCTAAAAGGCAACAATGATCAACGATGGAGAATTGAACACGCTCAGGTTATCGATCCCAATGATTTCCATTTTTTTGCTGATTATAATATTATTCCTTCGGTACAACCTACTCACGCTACATCGGATATGTATTGGGCCGAAAATCGGCTTGGGCCGGAACGCATCAAGAGCGCTTACGCGAATAAAACGTTATTGAAACAAAACGGATGGATCCCTTTAGGGACCGATTTTCCCGTGGAAGATATTTCTCCTTTCAAAACTTTTTATGCAGCAGTATTCCGGCAGGACGCCAAAGGATATCCTCGTGGTGGGTTTGAAATGGACAATGCTTTGAGCCGCGAAGAAGCGATTCGGGGTATCACCACTTGGGCTGCCAAAAGTAATTTTGAAGAAAATGAAAAAGGAAGTCTGGAAGCGGGCAAAAATGCAGATTTTGTAATCCTGAACACCGATTTGATGAATGCTTCGGCAGATAGTATTTTGAAAACGCTCGTAATAAAAACCTTTGTTGGGGGTGAAAAGGTTTATGACATAAAAAATGACAGGCTCTGAGAAAAGGCACAAACGCACAACAGTGTGTTTATAAAATTGTGGCGGGACGTTAAGCGTTCAACTATAAATCACTATTTTGCTTTTATAGTTTAAGATATGATTATCAGAGAAGCCAATATTGACGATATTAAACAGATACAGGTAGTGCGAAATGCGGTAAAAGAAAACACACTATCAAACCCTAACCTTGTAACTGACGAAGATTGTAGAATATTCCTAACAGAGAGGGGTAAAGGTTGGGTTTGTGAGATAAATAACCAAATTACCGGGTTTTCTATTGCAGACCTGAAAGACCATAATGTTTGGGCTTTATTCGTTCATCCTGAATTTGACAGGCAAGGCATTGGCAGGCAGTTGCACGATATACTGCTCGATTGGTATTTTGGCCAGACAAAAGAAACAATTTGGTTAGGAACAGCGCCTAACACGAGAGCAGAAGCATTTTATAGAAAAGCAGGCTGGAAGGAAATAGGGACACACGGAAGAGGTGAAATAAAATTCGAGATGACCTATAATGACTGGACGAAAAGACGAAATAGCTGAAATGTTCCTGAACTATGCACTCACCATTCACCTCCTCATTTTTCTTCGGCTACTTCCCTAAGATTATCCAGGCTTTTTTCCATTCCCGGACCAAGCATTTTTTCATTCAGCATTGAACTGAACCGCTGCCACGGATACCATTGCAGGTGCTGTTGGAAATACCATTCAACAGTTGTAACATGATGAGAAGGATCGCTTAATATTTCA
Organism: Bacteroidota bacterium; assembly: GCA_023440945.1. GTDB lineage: Bacteria > Bacteroidota > Bacteroidia > Chitinophagales > Chitinophagaceae > JAEZRL01. Next base: position 2,356 of record JAEZRL010000430.1, on the reverse strand, counting down.
AAACCGCTTGTCATTATACTTCCACGTTCACCTTCCCAGATCATTTGAATACTTGAAGGCGTCGCTTTCGAAATGCTTACTTCGTTTGAACCGATCTTTGCCACTGTTCCTGCACCTGAAGTTTTAGCAGATAAAAATTGTATGGTAGTATCTTTTGCACCCTGCATCCACAGCTTCCAGTGTTTTACATCGGCAAGATAATGATACAGGCTATCAGCAGGAGCATGGATAGTAATGGTGCGGGTGGTTGTAACATCTTTCGGAAACAATAATCCGATTGCTGTTATTAAAGCAAATAAAACAACAATGCTAATGAGGGCAAGTTTAAAAAAGCGCATACATTTTTATTAAGATACAGCTTCAAAAATAATCACAACTTTCAGAAGCTGTTTGAATATTATTTTCTGTTGTGCCTTTGCTTTCTTGTATGAAAATCATTTGAACCACGAAGCACAAAGAGATGGAGAGAAAAACTGAAAAAGAAAAGCAAAAAATAAAGATGAAATCTAAAATGGACCCTGGAACATTAAACTTTGCTCTTTTGCTTCTTTTTGTGGAAATGATTCACGGCAGTAACGCGGTTACACAAAGAATAGCATCAATTTTTTTTCTTTTCGTCGCAATATTTTGGTTATTAATTTCTATATAAATATTTTACACCATAATTATTTACCAAAACTGCCAAAAAATGATCATACAAAAGAAAAAACTGCTTGTAGTTGCCTCATTAGCTGCATTTGTTTTTATTGGTGTTGCAGCACACAATCCTGAACAAAAACAGCAAGGATATAAGAATTTAAAAGTGCTGCCAAAGGATATTTCAAGGGATAGTCTTAAAGCCGTAATGGATCACTTTACACGTTCACTTGGCGTAAAATGTATGTTCTGCCATGCGCCAAATGCAGACACTACTATCAAACATCCTGATTTTGCCAGCGATGCAAAACCCGAAAAAGACATTGCGAGATATATGATGAAAATGACCTCTGAACTTAATCAGAATTATTTCAATTTTAATCATTCTGCACAGCCGGATACTATTCGCACAATAAACTGTTACACATGCCACAGAGGCGACGCACATCCCGGGAATTTGCAGCCACCTGCAGATGAACAACATCAGCAACCGCAACAACCGGGACAGCCTAATCAACAACCGGTGCAACCACAACAACCGGCCAAGCCTCAGGAGCCGACACGGCGTTAATACAATTTATTTTTAAAATAAAAAAAGCATGATAACAATACATCATGCTTTTTTTGTGCAAATAATTATAAGCAGCCTTTGAAATAATAGTGTTGTTATAATTATACCGTTGCTGCCATATTTTATATAGATGAAGTGATTGCGACGCAAGGGACGACGCTATGAAAAACTGCTGCCGGTATCATAATAGTAACAAGCAGTTTGTAAAATGTGATTATATAAGAATTGGTATGAATTGTGAAGTTTAATTGAGAAAAATGCTATGAGATCTGATGGGAAAGCAAAATCTTATTCTTCTGACGGAGAAAATAAAATTGAACATCACATATATGAGAACATCATGAAATATTATCATGATTCGGATGAAATTAATGAGCGTTTGGAAGAGATAAATAAAGAGTGGGATGTAGAGCGAACACTTGAATTAAGTGCTGCATTAGCGGGCATAACCGGAACAGTACTTGGATTATCTACAGATCGCAAATGGCTTATTTTACCCATTGCTGCATCTGTCTTTCTTATTCAGCAGGCAATGCATGGATGGTGCCCACCATTGCCTTTGTTTCGTTGGTTAGGCGTTAGAACACGTAAAGAAATTGACAAAGAAAAATATGCATTAAAAGCAGTTCGGGGAGATTTTAAATACCTGCTCGATGTTCCGAATGTGGTATGGAAAGCGGTAAATAAGTAAAACTACACTCTTGGTTTCCAGGCAATCTCAGGTGCATTTTTTATATGCGCAATATATCTTGCAAGCATAAAAAGATAATCGCTCAAACGATTAAGATATTTAATAACTGTCGGTTCGATAAACATATTTTCTTCCTGCATGGCAACACAAATTCTTTCTGCACGGCGACATACACAACGTGCAATATGAGCAGAAGAAACAACAGGATGCCCGCCCGGTAAAATAAAATTTTTCATTCTCGGCAGCACTTCATTCATTTTATCTATTTCTTTTTCAAGAAACTGAATATCCGATTCTTTCAGATCGGGAATTTGTAGTCCTGTTTCCTTATCGGGATCGCAAGCGAGTGAAGAACCGATTGTAAATAATCTATCCTGTATCTCTTTCAGGTTATTTTTTATCGTTTCATCATCCAGTTGATCAGCCACAAAACCAATAAAAGAATTAAGTTCATCTAC
>JAEZRL010000422.1 GCA_023440945.1 Bacteroidota bacterium | reverse complement strand
ATACACGACCAGGTTACTGCGGGGCTTGATGTGATAACAGATGGCGAGCAAACACGTCTTGATTTCAATTTGTCATTTTACGGTTATATAAACGGTATTCGTGCAAATGAAACAGAAACACGAAAGTTTGGTCCACCTGCGCATGATCAGCGTGGCAAACATGATATTGTAGATGAACTTACAGCACCGAATGGTTTAGGTGTAGTGAAAGAGTTTTTGCGTTTAAAAAGATTAGCGCCACAAGGGCCCGTGTTAAAAGCAAGTATTCCCGGGCCTTATACTTTAAGCGGAAGATTGTTGCCGAATACGCGTTACAAAGACCGTTATGAAATTACAGAAGCATTGTTGCCAATGATAAAAAAAGAGCTGGAAGACCTTGTTGCTGCAGGTTGTACAGAGATAACGGTTGACGAGCCTTCGATGAGTTGCTATGCATATAAAGAAGACACGAAAAGATTTACAGACATTTTCAACAGAACGGTGGAAAGTGTGGTGGGCCAATGCAGGCTTTCAACACACATGTGCTTTGGTAATTTTAAAGGAAGACCGGTTGGTTACAGAAGCATTAAACCCATGTTGCCTGATTTTTTAGATTTGAAGGTTGATGAAATCCACATTGAAATGGCGAATCGTGAATTTGCAGAGATAGAACTATTGCAACCTTTTGCTGAGAAAATGGATGTAGCTGTTGGCGTTATTGATGTAAAGAATTATTATATAGAATGTGTGGAGGATGTTGTTGAAAGAATACAACGTTGTTTGAAATATGTGCCTGCTGAAAAATTATCTGTTGCACCGGATTGCGGACTGAGCCAGACAGCACGATGGGCTGCAAGAAAAAAATTAATAAACATGGTTGAAGGTGCAAAGAAAGTGAGAGCACTTCTTTAAATACTCCTTTAATTTTATTTCTTATCATTTTAGTTTTCTTTCAAAGATGAATTTAATTCCCGCAAAAATAAAAGATGAGGTATTTGTTGCAGAAGTAGAAAGTTATATGCAATATGATAAAAACTTTTATTTATGGTGGCTGGGACAAAGCGGTTTTTTGTTGTTATGGAAAGGAAAAAAAGTATTGATCGATCCTTATCTTTCAGACTCACTTACTAAAAAATATGCATTAACCAACAAGCCTCACATAAGAATGAGTGAACGGATTGTTGATCCTGAATTGTTGAAAGATATTTCAATCGTTACTTCAAGTCATAATCATACTGATCATCTCGATAGCGAAACGCTGGTTCCTGTTTTAAAAAATAATCCTACTATTACATTTATCATTCCTGAAGCAAACAGAAACTTTGTTTGTGAAAGAGTGCAAATAAAAAATGATTTTCCGGTTGGTTTAAATGATGAAAAAAGTATAACAATTAATGGATTTCGTTTTCACGGCATTCCTGCCAAACACAACGAAATTGAAAGAGATGAAAAGGGCAATTGTAAGTTTATGGGCTATGTGATACAGTTTGGTGATTGGTGTATTTATCATAGTGGCGATACTTTATGGTTTGACGGGATGGAAGAATTATTGAAACCATTCAAAATTGATGTAGCATTATTGCCTATTAATGGTAATGATCCTTCGAGAGGTGTGGCCGGTAATCTGAATGCAGCAGAAGCAGTACAATTAGCAAAAGCGATTGAGGCAGAAGTTGTAATTCCCTGCCATTATGATATGTTCACTTTCAACACAGCAGATGTAAATGAATTTGTGAAAGAAGCGGAGAAAAAACATCAGTGTTATGCTGTATTAGAAGGGGGAGAATATTTCAGCAGTGAGTTTCTTGTGGACCAACTGCAGTAATTCTTATTATCGCCTGTTGTGTCACTCTCTTGTACATTCTTATCTTTATTCAGCAAAGTATCAAACTAGGTTTTTATGCTCACCAAAAGAATATGTTTATGGTCAAGTCCGCGGAATATTTCTACTGCTATGATGTATTCATTTGCACAAAGACCTGATACCATTGTTTTTGATGAGCCGTTATATGCTCATTATTTACGTGTAACAAATGCTGATCACCCTGGCAAAGAAGAAGTGCTTGCTTCGCAGGAAAATAATGGAGATGTAGTTGTGCAAGAAATAATACTCCGTAACTACGAAAAACCGGTTGCTTTCTTTAAACAAATGACACATCATTTGGTAGAACTGGATGAAGCTTTTTTAAGTGAAGTAGAAAACATTTTATTTATAAGAGATCCGAAACAGATCATCAGTTCTTATGCAGAAGTACGTCCCGATGTTACGATGCAGGATATCGGTATTGAAAAACAATGGCAGTTATTTAATCAATTAAAGCAAAGAAATATTGTGCCTGTCGTACTGGATTCAAACGAGATACTGAAACATCCAAAAAAAGTGTTGAGTGATCTGTGTAAAGCTCTTGCCATTCCTTTTTATGAAGAGATGCTGTACTGGAAAGCAGGTCCCAGACCGGAAGATGGTATATGGGCAAAATACTGGTATAACAATGTGCATCAATCTAGGGGGTTTGAAAAACAAAAAACAAGTGAAAGGCCTTTACCATCCTATTTCGAGCCTTTATACAAGGAAAGCCAAAAATATTACGATCAACTGTACCGGTTTTCTTTAAAAGCCTGAACATTATGCAACAGAAATTTGATAAAAGAAACGAGAACATTCAAATATTTATAAAAGACAAATTATATCCGCGCAGCGAAGCAAAGGTCTCTGTTTTTGATAGCTCTGTGCAGGGAGGCGATGCCGTTTGGGAAGGATTAAGAGTTTACAATGGAAAAATTTTTCGCCTGAACCAGCATCTTGATCGCCTGCAAGCCTCAGCCAAAACACTTGCTTTTGCTGATATTCCTTCCAAAGAATTTATTTGCTCTGCCATTGCACAGACACTGCAGGCAAACGATATGCAAACAGATACGCATATCCGGTTAACGTTAACGAGAGGAGAAAAAATTACTTCAGGAATGGATCCAAGACTGAATCAAAAAGGTTCATGTTTGATCGTACTGGCAGAATTCAAACCACCTGTTTATGATAATGCAAACGGCATAAAACTAATCACTTCGCATATTCGCCGCAACTCGCCGATGCATCTTGATTCAAAAATTCATCACAATAATTTACTCAATAATATTCTTGCAAAGATCGAAGCAAATTATTGCGATGCAGATGATGCCATCATGCTAGATAATCTTGGTTTTGTTGCAGAAACAAATGCCTGCAATATTTTTATGGTGAAGAAAGGTATTGTTTATACTTCACATACTGATGCGTGTTTACCCGGAATTACACGATCTGTTGTTATTCAATTGTGTAAGAAACTATCTATTGAAATTGTTGAAAAGAATATCTCCATCGCTGAATTTTATAACGCTGACGAAGTTTTTACTACCGGAACAATGGGGGAATTAACCCCCGTAAATGAAATTGACGGAAGAATAATCGAAAACAAATCTTCATCACAAATACGGAATAAAATTTCAGAAGCTTATCGCTTGTTAACCCAAACAGAAGGAGAAGAAATTTCTTAAACTGGAAGTTCTAATGCTAACAAGATTTTATATTTCATGTTTACAATCAATCCTTATCTTAACCCGGTTTTTAATCATCCATTATGAAAAATATATTTCCCGCTTTTATTGCTTTGACGCTAATGACTATGAATGCAACAGCACAAAAGCCCGGCGCTTTTACCGGCACTTATCCTGAAACAAAAACAGTTGACCAAACAGATAACTTTTTTGGTACTAAAGTAGCTGATCCTTATCGCTGGCTGGAAAATGATACAGCAGAAGATACAAAAGACTGGGTGCAGCGGGAAAATGCTGTAACCCAAAGCTATCTTGCTCAGATTCCTTTTCGCAATGCCATCAAACAGCGTTTAACAGAATTATGGAATTACGAAAAATACAGTGCTCCTTTTAAAGAAGGTGGTTACACTTATTTTTATAAAAATTACGGCCTGCAAAATCAATATGTTTTGTACAGGGAAAAGGCAGGACAGAAAGCAGAAGTTTTTCTTGATCCGAATAAATTTTCTGCAGATGGAACAACTTCATTAGCAGGAATTGATTTTACAAAAGATGGTTCACTTGCTGCTTATCAAATCTCTGAAGGTGGTTCTGATTGGCGCAAAGTGATCGTCATCAATGCCAAAACAAAAGAACAACTGGATGATACTTTATATGATGTAAAATTTAGTGGTGTTGCCTGGAAGCAAAACGATGGCTTTTATTACAGCAGTTATGATAAACCAAAAGAAGGAAGTCAGCTTGCGGGAATGACCGATCAGCATAAGCTTTATTATCATAGACTTGGAACAAACCAATCCGAAGACAAACTGATTTTTGGCGGCGATAAAACACCAAGGCGTTATATCAGTGGTTATGTTACGGAAGACCAAAGCTATTTGGTAATAACTGCTGCAAATGCTACTTACGGGAACGAACTATACATCCAGGATCTAACGAAAGAAAATGCACCCATCGTTCCTGTTGTTACTGGTTTTGACAATGAGCAATATGTATTGTATTCAAACAAGGGAAAGCTGTTCATCTTTACCAATTTAGATGCGCCAAACCGTAAACTGGTAGTAACAGATGCAGCTACACCCACACCTGAACATTGGAAGGATATTATTGCTGAAACAAAATTCCCATTAAATGTTTCAACCGCAGGAGATAAAATATTTGCGCAATATTTAAAAGATGCTGTTTCTTATATCGAGCAATATGATCTCGATGGTAAAAGAGAAAATGTTATTACGTTGCCGGGTCTAGGCACAGCAAGTGGTTTCAGCGGTAAGAAGGAAGAAAAAGAGATCTATTATACCTACACTTCTTACATCTATCCCGCAACTATTTTTAAGTATGATATCAATACGCACAAATCGTCTTTGTATAAAAAACCGAACATCAATTACAATCCTGATGATTACGAAAGTAAACAGGTTTTTTATAATTCAAAAGATGGTACAAAAGTTCCGATGATCATCACCTATAAAAAAGGTATGCAGCAAAATGGAAAAAACCCTTTGATGCTGTATGGTTATGGTGGATTTAATATTAGTCTTACGCCTGCATTTAGTGTAAGTAATCTTGTGTTTCTTGAAAACGGTGGTGTATATGCCGTTCCTAATATTCGCGGTGGAGGCGAATATGGGGATGAATGGCACAATGCAGGAACAAAACTGCATAAGCAAAATGTGTTTGATGATTTTATTGCTGCAGCAGAATATCTTATCAAAGAGAAATATACATCCAAAGATTATCTTGCTATTTCAGGTGGTTCTAATGGTGGATTGCTTGTTGGTGCATGCATGACAGAACGTCCCGACCTGTACCGTGTTTGTTTTCCTGCTGTTGGTGTGATGGATATGTTGCGTTACCATAAATTTACAGCGGGTGCAGGCTGGGCCTATGATTATGGAACCGCTGATGACAGTAAAGAAATGTTTGATTATCTCTACAAATATTCTCCTGTACAAAATGTAAAAAAAGGGACTTGTTATCCTGCAACAATGGTTACAACAGCAGATCATGATGATCGTGTAGTGCCGGCGCATTCTTTCAAATTTGCTGCCTCATTACAGGCTGCACAAGATTGTGATAACCCAGTCTTGATTCGTATTGAATCAAAAGCTGGTCATGGTGCGGGAAAGCCTACTTCCAAGATTATTGAAGAGCAGGCGGATAAATGGTCTTTCATGTTGTACAATATGGGCTTGAGTTATAAAAAATAAGGCGTGTTCAATCACTGCTGAATAATGAACAAGGCGTACAAGTGAGTGACAC
>JAEZRL010000417.1 GCA_023440945.1 Bacteroidota bacterium | reverse complement strand
GCTTTCAGATATCCTTCTTTACGGTCTTTATATATACGTAAATAATCAGAGCCTCCTAAAAAAGCAATTTTGTGATAGCCCGTTTCTATCAAATGCTTCACGGCTTCATAGGCCGCATTTTTATTATCATTAACTATGATATGGCTGGCTACGTCTTCATCAACCCGGTCAAACTGAATTAACTTAATGCAGTGCTTTTCGATCTCCAGAAGGTGTTCACACGACTTTGTTTCTATACTAAGGGAGATAATTATACAATCGACGTTCTGATGGATGAGCGTTGCCACTGCCTGTTTTTCCTTTTCATAGGACTCATCCGACTGGCAAATAATCAAATTGTGACTGTTCTCAAAACAAGCTTCTTCCATGCCTGCAATAACATTGGCAAAAAATGCTGCATTTATTTTTGGCACAATAACACCGATGGTTTTAGAGGAACCTCTTCTTAAGTTTGCAGCATTTGCATTATGCACATAATTCAGTTCAATCGCTTTCGCATCTACGAGGGCTTTTATTTTTTTACTAATGGAAGATTTATTGTTTAAGGCTTTGGATACCGATGAAGGTGCAATACCAATTTCCCTGGCAATATCATATATCGTTACCCTTTTGTCTTTTTTCCCAATCACAAATTGAAATTTATAATTTTTATTAAAAATAACATGAAAATACCTAACTTGGAAATCGATTTCCAAATCTAAAAGCTGTCTATGATACTTAATTCAAAACCTGTTTACCGGCAACTCTCTTTTCGTACTAATAGTTCTTTTCATGTTAAAGTAGATATGGGCGAGACACTAAAAAATTCATGGCACTATCACCCTGAAGTCGAGCTGATCTGGCTGAAAGGGTCTGAGGGAACAAGAATTATCGGGAATAGCGTTGGAACGTTCGGAAATGATGATATTTTTCTAATTGGAAAAAACACCCCTCACACATTTTTGCATGAAGATAAATACCTTACGAACCCTTGTCATACACCTAGGGCAGTAGTGATCCAGTTTTATGAAACTTTCATGGGAAAGGAATTTCTTGAATTGCCGGAAGTCAAAAGAATACAAACGCTCTTTGATGTTGCAAAGCAAGGGGTCTCCATATCCGACAAAATCAAAAAGAAAGTCATCCCGTTGATGGAAAGGATGCTGCGGGTTTCTTCATTTGACAGGATACTGGTATTGCTTCAAATCCTGAGAATAATAGTTAACAAATTTTCTTATACGCCCCTGGATGAACAAGGGTCTATTTATCCGTTGAACGTCAGTGAAAATATTAGAATTAAAAAAATCGTGGATTTTACCGCAGAAAATTACCATAGGGATATTAAACTGGAAGAGGTTGCAGAAATTCTGAATCTTACCAAAGAATCGTTTTGCCGATACTTCAAAGCAAATACAGGTAAAAGCTATTTAGATTTTTTGATAGAATTCAGAATCGGTAAAGCTTGCAAAGAAATTGTGGTAACTCAAATGTCTGTTAAGGAAATTGCCTATTCATGTGGATTCAATAGTTTGTCAAATTTTCATTACCAATTTAAAAAAATCATAAAGCAAAGTCCGGTAGAATACAAATTATCCTGCCAATAGTTTAGTTGACATTGTTAAGAGCTTTAGGATAGGCTTAAGCTTCCCGAATTTCTGAAATTGAAATTTGCTTCAGCCTATATTTGTTTATAAAATAGATCAAGTTGCACATTGAATATAAATTGACAACACTACAATCTTAAGCGGGATTACATTCGAACACCTCACGCCCTTGGTGATAATTCTTACGCGATATTAAATACTTATTTATCAACAAATACTAATAATTCATCTTCTTTTATCTTAAGTATACTTTTGCTAAACACACTTAAAATCATTGGCCTTCCAAGCGATTATATTGAGAAATTTAGTCCAAACGGGTGGGTGGAAATTACCCTTGGTAATAAGAAATGTTTTGAGTTTAAGTATTGTGGTAATGGCTTATCCATTAAGCGTAAAAAAGAACTTGGAAGAGTTTATAATCTAAATGAAAAATTATCTATTAATGAATTGGATGCAGTATTGGCTTTGCAGGCAAAAACACCTTCACAAATCTATTATTATCGTACTTTTACTATACGATTTGCGATACTCAATAGCAAGAAAAGAATTAGTGAGTAATTCGTGGAGTAGTAAAACTGAATTGGTTCTAAGACATTGATAAGTAATTCATTGCGGATTAGGTTCGAGTCCCGTCCGGTCCGCAGAATAAGGATTACAAACTTTGTAATCCTTATTTTATTTTACTCCATTTTACAGTTAACATACTGTTTTCAGCACCCTAACTCCAATCTGCATTTTCTTCCTTTTACCTTCACAGAGGTTGACACAAAGTTAATCAAGTAAATCTTATGGCACCTCTCAAACCAGTCTTTGACCGAAAGAATATGCGGAGAGATGGTACGAGTCTCATCTTTATTCAGTGTTGTTATAGTGCTGAAAATCGTACTAATAATTGCCCTCCGCGGTTCCTTCATTCATAGCCTGCTCTATTGCGTTAGACAATTGATTATTTGGATCATTCTGCCCTGAGATTATTCACAGGATTTGTATTAGCTGCCTTCAAAGTTTGTGAGAAGATGGTTGTGAGTCCAAGTGCTAACACAACACCCAGGCTGATTACGATCTCCAAAGCGCCAATAGGCGCATTGTAATATTGCGCCTCTCGCAACATCCATCCCATGAGTAGATAAACGCTCGGAATGGCAACGATACTGGCAATGGCGAGCAGCACAAGGAAATCCTTGGATAACAAAAAAACCAGGCTTGCGGAAGAGGCGCCCATCACTTTGCGAATGCTCACTTCTTTGACCCGGTTTTTGATGGTGAACACCACCGTACCTAATAATCCCAGGCAGGCTATGGTGATGGCCAACAGTCCCATGAATCCCCACATCTTTATAATTTTATTGTAGAACGAATAGGCCTCGTGGATCTGGTCAGCGAGGAATTCGGCTTTCAACTTATCGCCTTTCCCCACAGATTTCCATGCTGCTTCCATTTCCTGAAATGCCTGGCTTTTGTTGGTTGATTGCAGGCGAAAGTTCGCCTATTTGAAATTTTCCGGCGCATATTCGAAGAAAAAGTTTTCAATGGGGGATTGCAGGCTTGCATAATGGAAATTTTTTAAAATACCTACCACTCTTACTTCTCTTTTATTGGGCAATGTGACGATTTGATTGATGGCCCCGGAAGCGTCATCCAAATTCAGGGTTTTTGCAAATACTTCATTGATGATGATGAGCCGCGAGTTGAGGCCGGCATCGTTGGTGAAGTTGCTTCCCAGCACAAACTGCAGGCCCATGTTTGTTATAAAGTTTTCGTCAATAGACATACTGCTCACTTCAATGGAATCTGAATAGGCCATCCGCTTCACATACAATGCCGGTACGTTTCCCACTCCCAGCGGGTGCGACGACATAGAGACCGGGGAAGCAAAGGAAAGCTTTCCTAATTCATTTTTAACCAATTGCAGATCTGCCTGCTGGAGATCAACGTTGAGTATTTTTTCCTTGTCGAATCCAAGATCATAATTTAGGGAGTAGCGGTATTGTTGCGCCATAATTACCACGGCAAAAGTAAAACCAAGAGGAAGCATGAATTGTAGTATAATCACAAGCTTGCGTAACGAAAACAAACGGCTCGTTTTTGTTTTTAATTCCTTCCCTTCCAAGGCCAGCAGTGGACTGATCTTTGAAAAATGAAGGGCCGGAACAATGCCCGAAAGAAGGCCAACCAGAACGGCGAAGACAAGAAAACCGGCAAAAGTTCCCAGGTTAGGATCCAGATTGATCATATCGCTTTCATTGGTGAGGGACAGGGTTTCGTTGCGAATGATCTCAAAGAATACATATGAAAGCGCCACAGCCAATAGCATAATAATCGTGCTTTCCATCAAAAGCTGCATGAAGATCTGTTTCTTCTGTGCGCCCATGACCTTACGAACACCGGTCTCCTTCATCCTTTTGAGTGACTGGGAAATTGTAAGGCTTACATAGTTGCTGCATGCAACGAAGAGAATGATCATAGGGAGAATTCCCATGAGCAACATTTCCTGGTAGCTCCATTCATTCCCCATGTCGTTATCGAGCTCAGGCCTAGGAACGATCTTATCAAGCCGCTGAAGTTCGAAAGAAGCCCGGAACTGAGGCGTTGTGTACTTTTCTTTTGCAACGCTATTCAGGAATGCTTCAATGGCAGCGGGACCTGCTTTGTCGGAGAGTTGCAGATATGCGTATGGATTATAGAAGTCATTCCAATTATTTTTGTTCTCTGTAAAAAATGTGCCATAATATGATGTAAGCGTGGCGAATGAAACCAATGCCTCAACCTTCAGATGAGAGTTCTTCGGCATGTCTTTGCCTACACCTGTGACCACTACATCACCAAATGGTTCGATGGATACAGTTTCCCGATCGGGTCCTTTTGCCCAAAGATTCTCGCTGCTGCGGCCCCGGTAACAACCATCGTATTTGGATTTGCAAGCGCAGTGGCGGCGTTGCCTCGCAGTAGCGGAAAGTTAAACATGGAAAGATATGCTGCATCGGTAAAGTATCCGTTTAAAGGCATTTTCATTTCTCCATAATCGATATCACGGGGGAGCGACCGGTGGATACGAACAACCCTTTCCACACCGCTGAAATCGGCTTTCAAAAGTTCAGTCACACCCATGGTTGCGGATGCAAATGAGGGGTTCTTATTCCGGTCTCGAACATGAGTGATTACACGGTATATGTGCTCTTTATTCGGATGGAAGTTGTCGAATTGATAGATGAACACGATCATGGCAACGTATAGCAGATTGAGCGACATGCCTAAAGCCAGGCCAAAGACATTCAAAGAAGTGAAAAACTTGTTTTTCAACAAGTTGCGCCTGGCGGTTTTGAAATAGTTTTTGAACATGGAGGCATCTATAATTTTTCTCAGCCTATTTTGAATCTGCCTCACTGCATTGCTACCAGAAGGTGATTTTTTTACCATAACACTATTTTTCCTTACGAAGTTTCAACTGTCGTGGAAAAGCTACTGCTAATACAATCTCCTGCTGTTAAGATTTTTAGGATCTGCCCCAATTATTGATGAGTGGGAAACAAGAGTGTTCATGTCATTGAGTTTTACCTGATAATTGTTGCGGAAGTAATCAGGTTAGACGTATGTAAGTCAACTGTTTGTTAGTGACGCATGTCTTTTTATAGTGATGCACTATGTTAACAGTTTGGTTTTGTGCTAGTATTAAATTCCCATCTGGCCAAACGTTCGCCGAATACAATCAGTTGGACGGCGTCATTTTTAGCATTCCATATTAAAAACAAGTCCTTATTTTCCCGCTTTGCCATAACTAAAAGGCAAATTTCTGACACCAATATCCTGATTGTAATGAGCCATTCTACATCTATTCCAGGATGTTGAACCAGAAACTGACCTAAATGTTCCTGATATTCCCCAAAGCGAAGGGGCCACCAATCCTAACAAAACCCCTTTCCTGATTTTTATCCACTTTTTATTCGATTAATTTTTGCAAAATTGCATGAAGGCGATGTTGTTATTTCATTAAATCGTGCTATTGTTTTGCAATTTTGTTTCACAACCAAACCTTTTCTTGTATGCCTGATGCTTTTGACTCTAAGAATTTAAAAATTATTCAGCAGAACAATCTAACTTCCCAAAGAGATATTGGGGAAAAGATGGGATTGTCCGGGGCAGCCGTTCAAAGGGGATAAAAAGAACGACAGAACAGGAGATCATAGAAAAAATATCGCCGTGATGCTTTTTTCTAACAACTTGCGTTAATTAATTCATTTGCAATACCTCTCTACCAAAATCTCCAGTAGATGTAACACCATGCAAGTGTATAAAGTGCCAGCCAGAGTTTAATTTGTTTCCACCAGGGTCTTTTAGCGGATTGATCATCCAGAGACTTTATCCACGACCATTTCCAAATGAAAGGTCTTACCTGCTCAGGTGCAGGTGGTGTTGAATTCACGGAAACTATTGCAATCAACAACATTGTTAGTGCCTGAGCTATTGCACCCACGTATAACCAGTGAAGCTTTATACCTGCAGCCATTAAACTCAATCCCAAGGCTACCTGAATAAAAACACCGCCAATTAAACCTGCAACAGCACCGGCATAGCTTGTACGCTTCCAGAATATACCCATCAGTAATACTGAAATAAACGGGGTTGCCATATAAGTTACGCCGGTTTGAAAATATTTGAACAATCCTACACTGCCTACTAAAGGAGCTATCAACGAAGCAATTAATAAGGCTGCACCTCCTGAAAGTTGACCGGTAATAATTAATGCTTTGTCCTTTGCATTTTTATTAATAAACTTCTTGTACACATCTAACGAAAATATGGTGGCAATTGAATTAGCAAGTGCGCTTACAGTTGACATAACCGCGGCAAAAAAACCAGCCAGTATAACACCTTTTAATCCTGATGGAGCAAACAGTTCAAGCGCCAAAGGAAAAGCCCGATCCTGGTCATTGGGAAGAAGAGATGGCCCCTGATGCATAACATCTAACCAATGATAAAGAATCAATCCTACGAGGCAAGTTACCAATGGTCGTATAATGTTGATAAAACCGGAGAATATAATTCCCATTATACCATCCCACGTGCTTCTTGCTGATAGAATGCGCTGTATCATTACCTGGTTGGAAGACTGATAAAATAGAAAAACTCCAAAGGAGGCGAGAACAAGACCCGCAAAAGGAGCTTCCGGATCAGAAGGAGGTTGATACAAATGGAAACGTTCAGGTGCAGCAGCAACCATTGCATCCCAACCGCCCGGAATATGTTTCAACGCAACAAAATAAAATATTACACCTCCACCTATTAGTAGCACACATTGAATCGCGTCTGTCCACATTACAGAACTTAGGCCACCGGCAAGCGTGTAACTTGCAGTAACTAATACGATGCCTGCCATTACATATTCCTGTTTCCAGCCTGTTAATTCACTCAGCGTAATGCTTCCTCCATAAATAACAGGAGGGAGAAAAACAAATACGTACCCGATCAATATTACGAAACTGTAAATAGCGCCACATGCTGGTCCAAAACGGCGATTTAATAATTCAGGTACTGTCATTATCTTATTCCTCAAATACATGGGAATAAAAAATATCATCATCAGTAAGTATGTTGGTAAAGCCCACCACTCCCAGTTTGCAATTCCTAATCCTCCTTTATACGTAGCACCTATTGTTCCAACAATTTGCTCACTTGATATGGAAGTAGATACAAATGCTGCACCTATAAGATACCAGGGCATATTACCGGATGCAAGAAAATATCCCTGTGCAGTTCTTTTTATTTTTCCTGCAGCCATAAAGCCGATAATAACAACCAATAAAGTTTCCGCAATAATGATTATGATATCAAGCGTAGAAAGATGAAAATTCTCCATAAAAATGTTGATGTATTATTCTCTCTATCATAATGTTTTTTCTAAACGCCAATATTGTAAATGATTAGCCGATTTTCCGGGAGCAACAATTAATTTTTCGCTCAATGTTTCCAACTCTGCATAATCAGCACAAACAAATATTTCGGTATTAGAGCCATTATCAATACAGAGATCAGGGTTATATAAATCAGGATTAGTGATGATAAGAACATCTTGTTGTTGAATAGCTTTAAGTGTAGGAAGTTCACAGTACCAACCAATCTTTCCCCTGAAAGAACCTGGTTTTACTGTTACCTGTTTCAATGCATGTTCCCATTTTGAAGGATCTGTACCAAGCCAGAAATGTAATGCTGATGTATCGCATAAAGCGAATAGTTGAGCCGAACGAGGAACGCAAGTGATGGCCCATAGCGCTCCCTCCCATTTTGCTGATCCATAGTTTTCTAGCGTATGCAGGATATCAAAACCTCCTTTCTTCGCAGACATACTGATTGTTATAGACAACCTGATGCCATTCGATCTTTGTTTTTGTGATATTGAAATGGATGTTCCAGTAATATTAACATCGCAAGGTTCATTATCAGGATAATAGCTTTCATTATTTTCAGGAGCAATTGTGAAGCGGTGACCGCCATACATACGCCATTCGCCTATCCGGAAGTTTGTATGATCCTCATACAAAACATTCTTACCTCCTTTAAAACCAAATGAAAGAATTCTCGGACCAGCAGAAACTCCAACAATTAATTCATATTTATCAAACGTACACTCTATGGCCTCCCAATCATTCCATTTTATAAATCGTATTGTCATGGTAATATCCTGCTGGTTAATCCTCTTTGAAATGCGTCAAGACGGGTAAATCCTTCTGCATAATTACAACCAGCACCCATGCCACGAAAGCGAGCCTGCACCTCGATCATATCAAATAAATTAGTGCTTGCAAGGTCTTTCATCGCTTCAAATTGACTTTCATGGCAGGCTAACATTTGTTTTTTTATTTCAAAAACGTCAGAGATATCTACATATTCCGTTGGTAAAAACCCAATTCCTCCGAGATTATCCATATAATAAAGCTGAGCTTTTCCAAAACGGCTGGCTGGAGAGTGTTGATGCGGAATATACGGAAGACCTTTTTGAAAATAGGCATCAAAAACTAATTGTCCCACATATCTATGATCGGGATGATAATCGTTTGGAGAATGCGTGAAAATAACATCGGGATCTGCCTCTCTTAATAGATCAATCATAGTGCTTCTTTGTTCTGCATCAGGAAAAACATGCTCATCCATTATCCCGGTCCAAATCACTTTTGCACCAATAATCTGGGCAGCAGCACGGCTTTCTTTTTCACGTATTCCCCTCAGCCTGGCTGGTTCAATGACAGCATCACCCATGCTACCATCCGTAAAAACCGCGATAGTTACAGCATGGCCCGCTTGTGAATAGCGGGCCAGTGTACCTGCACACAATATTTCGGCATCGTCAGGATGAGCTGTAATGCAAAGAATATTCATAGCTGTAATTAATTAAAGTACACCATAACGATCATATACTGCTCTAAGCGAGTCTCCATTCAACAAATCAGTTCTCGATTGATTCTCTTTAAACACTTTCTCATAAGCAAGTTCCAAAACTTTATCTTCTATATGATTCGGCACAACTACTATTCCATCAAAATCTGAAAATACCAACTCGCCGGGGTTTACTATAACGTCGCCACAACGGATAGGTACGTCATAAGCCATTACGCGACCCCGGCCAAGGCTGTCTAAAGGTCTGATGCCACCGTAAAAAATAGGAAATTGCATCTCAATAATTTTTTTACAATCTCTTATCATGCTATCACAAATACAGCCTGCTGCCCCGTTACGTTTAGCGATTGTGCTCATTAATTCTCCCCATGGCGCGTTGGTGCCGGCAAAGTCAGTTGAATGGATAACAACATCTCCTTTCTTCAGAGAATCTACAGCCTCTATTTCAAGGCCGTAAGCATCTTCTTCAATATAATCCGTTTCCATCCAACGATAAGTTCTTGCCCTTCCAACAATGGTGCAGTTGTCAGCATCAAGCGGTCTTAAACGTTGGTGCATGGCCTGGTTCCTGTAACCCAGTATATCTAATACATCACAAACAATGGCGACATACAAATGATCTTTGATCCATTTAAATTTTTCTTCATCGCTTGCTAATGCCAGCTTAAGTTTCGTTAACATGATAACAGATTTATTTGATAATTGATTTTTTTAGATGAAATATTTTTTAAGCGCTCCAGCTAAATGGTTTAAAATTTTGAGGGATGAAGCATTCGCTTACTAATTCATGATGAACACAAAACCATTTGAATACTTCGGGATTTTCAGCATTTAATGCCATCATATCATAATGGTTAGGCATAACATATCTGGGTTGAACAGATTTTGCAAATAAGGCTGCTTCTTCAGCATTTGTATTTTTCCATTTGCCATTTATTGGAATCAACATTACATCCGGTTTTGAAGGTGCTGCTTCCAAGACAAGGGGGTGAAATTGTGTATCGCTTGTATGATATACTGTTCTGCAATTAGCAAATTCAATAAGATACCCGGTTGTATCTATAACATCCTTCCCCGTTGGTAATGCAAAAACACCCGTTATATTTATTGAGTTAACTGTTTTGCTTTCACCTGCATTAACAATGAGAATGCGACCTTCCGGGATACCTAAAGTAAGTAGTTTTTTAGCTGCCAGTCTTGGTGCGATAAACCATGTATCGGTTTTATAAGAATATGCTTCAATTGTAACCGGGTCAAGATGATCAAGATGATCATGAGTTATAACATAAACATCTACTTTCAGTTCACTTGGCTTTACCGGGGAAGGAAAGGTTCGGGCAAACCCGGCAACACCTCCGTTTGCAATATCAGACAGATAGGGATCTATTGCTACTATCTGATCTGAAACTTTTAGAATATAACCCGCTTGCCCCAGCCACCACAAAGCAGCTTCCGAAGGTTCTAATACATAATCAATAATTGTCTTCATAGAATATTTATAAGTTTATGCAAAAACGTTTTACAGCTTTTTCGTCGATATCAATTCCCAAACCAGGTCCTTGCGGAACAGAAATATATCCATCTGCATCCAATTGAACCGGGTTGCGGATAATTTCCCGAAGCATTGGGTTATCACTTACATTATATTCAAGA
>JAEZRL010000377.1 GCA_023440945.1 Bacteroidota bacterium | reverse complement strand
TTCTTGATCATCCTGAAATCTTTTCAGGATCATTACTTTCTTTGCATCAAGGCAAATGCAAAGCATTTATTGAGACCAAATAAGACACAAAAGAGTACGAAATAAAGAAAGTAAAAGGTAATGAATTACAGGATGTAGGTGTGAAGTTATGAGTGGGCAGGGGATGCGGCCCACGTACAAATACTGGATTCGCAAGACAGGGAGAGATAAAAAAAGGGATGGCGTGAATCCACCCCTTTTCCTATTGCAGCAGGGTCTTCTCTGAAGATGCGATACCTAAAAACTGTCAATAAACGGCTAAACCAGAAGCGTGTTCGGGTATCCCGGTAACATGGCCAATACTATTAAGCGTTCCAAATAAACCTCTCCTGTATTCGGTAATGGTATGCGAGCCGGCATTGATATTATATACAAAATGATTATTTCCGCTTACTTTAATATCAATAGGACTGGCATCTGTTGGTGTGATGGTAAAAAAGATAAGAAATATAGCACCAAAAGGTGAAACATAATACGAAGAAATAGTATTGCTTCCTGCGTTTGTGGTATAAGCAAACCTTCCCCATTTTGCAGTAGCAACCCAACAGGGAGCAGTCTGAAAATCAGGAACAGCCCCGAACAAGCTGTTGATATTTCCCCATTGATCCGTTGTATAAGAAGTGCAGGAGCCTGCCCCTGCTACACCTCCTGAGGCATTCGAAACAACAAGGTATTTATGCTGCGCAATGTCAAATCCGAAGGGTGTGGCACCTACTGAATTCGTGAAGTTACCGGTACCTGCCGCCCCGTTATCATCTACCACGAATACGGCGATCTTATTAGTATTTTTTTCTGTTACATATAGTACTTTTCCATCCGGATGAAACATGATCTGTGCAGGTCCTGCATTGGCCGCGCTTAAGGATCTTTTTGAATGTTTTATTTTTTCCAGTGTGCCATCTGTTCCTATCCAAAAGCCACAAATGTTCGAACTACCTGCATTAACCACATACAGAAGGTGATCATGAACCGTAACACTTACCGGCATCATTCCCCCGGAAGATACCGTATGCTTTAATGTCAGGTCTCCATTCGAATGAACCCAGAATGAAGAAACCGTATTATCTCCAGCATTAACAGCAAACAGCCATTGATGGTTTTCATCTATAACCAGCGCACCTTGAGAACCCAGGCTTGTCCCGGCGCCGGAACCTCCTGATGCAACGGTTTTATACCATGACAACTCCCCGTTGGAATGTTGTTTATAAATAACGATACTGTTTTGCCATGCATCATTACTTTCTGTATAAACATAGCCTTCACCCCTGCTCTTCTCCGTATTTGCGGAAGCGATGTCATCGGGATTGGCGCCGTTCTCTAAAATCATTTCTTTTAAAGAAGACTCGGATTGGTTTTGTTGTTGGGAAGGTTGTTTTGCAAGATCTTCCTTTCGGCAGGAACTAAAAACAAAAGCGCAGGCAATTATAACAATGCCTGAAACTTTCATGGCATTTTTGACTAACATAACAGTTGTTTTAATATTATTAAAAAAGAAATCCCTGTAAGTTGCCGGCTTTCTCTTTCAAAGCTGTTTACCTATTATTGCATTGCATATCCATGTTACTATTTATCATTACCGGGCGGATGATGGAGGAATTGCGCTACGCAAAAGACTTTAGAGATAATATGCCTGTTATTCGTACTCCAAAATACTAAAGTGCAACAACCTAATCCCACAAGTGAGAGTTTTTCATTGAAAGCCAGTCTTTATGCAGCAGAAAGCCAGAAAACAAAATACAAATAAAACGAGATAAAAGAAAGGGTGTTCGTGTTATTGAGTTATAAGTGATAAGTTATAAGTGTTTGAAAGCAAGCTCTTTTCAATTTTTTAACTCTTTTTGCTCAGGCCGCAGGGCCTGTATCCTGGTTGCTGCTTTTTTTCTCTGAGGGAATACGAGGCTAATTAAAAAAAGATAGATTTGTATCAACTAAAAAAATATAATCATGTCACTACCAAAGAATAACAAAAAGAATGATAGTTTATCTTCTGAAAATCAGAAAAATAAAGGAAAAGGTTCGAAGTTTATGAAGACCAATTCCAAACCCTCTACCAGTGTTAAAAAGGTAAGATCGACCGGGGCAAACAGAGGTAGTTAAGGGATTTGCTGTGTGGATGAACGGATGGCTGTATATCATCTGTTCCTGATATTCTTTGTTACATTCTTCCATCAAGCCAAAGAAGTAACCGGAATGGACATTCACATTACGATTTATTTGGAACTAAGCCGAGCCAAGCTTCGTGCTCCCTATTGTTTCACGAAAAGACGAAAAGAAGCAAGGATGAAAATCAGGCACTAAGCCTGAGCTACACGGCTTTTAACAAACTAAATGCCTTAAACCCTGTTTAAATGCTTATCTTCGTTACATTGAGTTGTAAGAGCATATTTAAGAAAATCGGAACTTTTACTTTGTTTAAAGTAAACTTTATCCTTCTCTCACGTTTGTTTCCACTTTTTCAGGTTTTATTCATGAAGAAATTGTTTACTGAACAATTATGTTCACAACTTAGGTTTAAAAACAGTGAGAAGGATTAGGAACTATTTTAAAAAAGAGCTAGCAGACAAAGAGAAATTAGCATATTAAAGAAAAATAATACATGGCAAAATCAAAAGAAACATTTAACAAAAAAGAAAAGGAGAAAAAAAGATTAAAGCAGAAGCAGGAAAAAATGGAAAAGATGCAGGAGCGAAAAGCGAATGCTACAAAAGGCAAATCGCTTGAAGACATGATGGCTTATATTGATGAGAATGGTAATCTTTCAACAACGCCTCCCGATCCTAAAAAAAGGAAAGTTTTTAAGCAGGAAGACATGAATACCGGTGTGCCTGTTCGCACAGAAGAAGATGCAGAAAGAGAAGGCGTGGTAGATTTTTTTAATGATACGAAAGGCTATGGCTTTATTAAAGATGCCATAACAAAACAAAGCATTTTTGTTCATGTAAATCAATTGACGGAAGCAATAAAAGAAAATGACAGGGTAAGTTTTCAAACAGAACGCGGACCTAAAGGCATTAATGCAGTGCAGGTTAAAAAAATAAACTGACCTGATTTTATTTCCGGGATCATTACACAGGCAAAAACAGGCGTAATACAAGAATACAGATGAAATATCCCCGATATGATCTCAATTAAAAAATGCGTTAAACTAAACACATAATCTTATTTATTACTATTAATTATCTATTATGACAACAGAGCAAATTGAAAAATTCTTTTCGATGAACAACAAACCGGAAGCACCGGTTAAAATAAGTTTCAAAACCAGGAATATGGTAACAGGAATCTTTATCCAAACACCTGATTTTGACGAACTGAAGTCAAAGAATTTCTGGCGTATTGTTTCTGAAGCCAATTTTGAACAATGGAAAAAATCTAAAGACTATACTTTATGTCGCATGTTCAATGGCAGTGAGTTTACAAAACTTGCAATCGCATAATTTGATAAAGTCTTTTTTAGAGCGAAAAAACGGAATAATAGTCGGTGTTTGTCTTTCCGCTTCAACAACGTTTTCATACTTCACTCAATAAACAAAGCAGGAAGAAAACAGATAAAAAAAGGGCTGTCTTAAAGACAGCCTCTTTTTTTGATCATTTATGAAGGTTTGGAAGAATGTGCATTCTTAAATGCACTTACATATGGTTTCAACTCTTCTTTACAGCATTATAAGCTTTGCTCACAATTACCCAGTTATCGTTGATCTTTAAAAGTTGAAAAAGATTAGTAAAATCGAAGCCATGTGACGATTCTTCTGTCATTTCTACAAATGCAACGTTACCTGCATAGTCAATAGCCGTAATAAAACACTGATGCGGTTCTCCTTTTTTGGAAGGAGCCTCATTATCATCCACAAAAGCATACAATCCTTCTATATCAACTATCGTAACATTATCACCGCTGCTTCCATACATCATTGCTTTTGGATGAAAGGCTTTGCGTAACATTTCCGTATTTCCTTCCCTGACACCATCAATATAAAGCTGCACTGTTTTTTGAATATTTGATAGTTCATTATTACGTATGTTCATAATTAATTTTATTAATGCGTTAAAAGAGAAACGCCTTTATGCCTTTAAAGAACTTTGATTGACACCGGTTACTTATTTTATTGTAAAGAACTTATATCAATAACAAAACGATATTTCACATCGCTATTCAGCATTCTTTTATAGGCTTCATTTATTTGCTGAATTGGAATTACCTCTACATCTGCTGTAATGTTATTTTCAGCGCAATAGTCAAGCATTTCCTGTGTTTCCGGTAAGCCTCCGATCAATGAACCGGCAATGCATTTTTTTGTAAAGACTATATTGAAGGAAGGAACCTGGATAGGCTCTGTTGGCAATCCTACACATATCAATGTACCACCCGTTTTTAACAGACCCACATATTTATTGTAATCGTGCGTAGCTGATAATGTATCGAGTATAAAATCAAAAGTATTAGCAACACGCTTTAATTGTTCTTCATCTGTGGTAACTACAAAATTGTGCGCACCGAGCCGCTCTGCATCTTCTTTCTTCTCAGGAGAAGTACTTAACACCGTTACATCCGCACCAAAAGAAACGGCAAACTTCACGGCCATGTGCCCAAGTCCACCCAAACCGATGATGGCTACCTTGTGACCTTTCCCCACTTTCCATAAACGCAAAGGTGAGTAGGTTGTAATACCGGCACACAATAAAGGTGCAGCTTTATCCGGAGCGAGACTTTCGGGTATTTTCAGAACAAATCGTTCATCTACAACAATCTTCGACGAATAACCAACTTGCGTAATGGTTGTACCATCTTTTTCATAAGCGCTGTAAGTATAAACAGCACCATTTGAGCAGTATTGTTCCAATCCATCGTTACAATATTCACAATCGCGACAGGAATCAACCAAACAGCCAACGCCTGCCATATTACCTGGTTTAAACTTTTTCACATGGTCGCCTACTGATACAACTCTTCCTATAATTTCATGACCCGGCACCATAGGATAAACGGAAATGCCCCAGTCATTATTTATGAAATGAATATCTGTATGGCAAACACCGCAATACAAAATATCTATTTCAACATCATGCGGGCCGGGTGTTCTTCTTTCGAAATTATAGGGAGAGAGCGTCGCGCCTGCAGACTGTGCGGCGTAAGATTTGGTGGGTATCATAACAAAATTTTTTCGGTATCTAAAAGGTTATTGTAACAGCCAGTCAGTAAAGCTGTCTGCTTCAGTAGCTAGATTATCTCTCTCATTATCCAATTGCTGCACCTTCGCCATTGCTGCATTACCTAGTTCGGTTAAACCATCAATTGTAAAATATTTGTCCCTATCCTGCTCCGTATTGAACCACCACATATGCCTAACTTATTTTCGTTTTCACCTCTTCTTCCTTTTATTAAATATCCTTTAGTGCCTTCAAATGCCTTTTCATAGGCCGGAATTAAGGTATTGACATAGAAGTTTTCAAGCTGTTCCATGGAAACACCGGGCTGAAGTGTTACCGTTATAATGTGGACGCCAATAAGATTTCCTTTTTGTAATTGTTGCGCAAAAGAGAATTTTGATATGGTTGCGAGCGCAAGGATGATAAAAAACTTTCTCATAAGGCTGGTTTTATATGATTAAAGTTTTGAAAGAAGAACTTCACTTATCTGCAAGGCAGGATTAATGTTTGTAAAGTTGGGCACGTCAGCCACTATCTCATTTGCATTTGCACCAAATGAACTTTGAAAATCTTCAATTGAATCAAAATATAAACAACCGATAATTGTATGTGCCGGTGTTGAACCACGTGCAGCTCCGCTAATTCCTTTTTCTACTTCCACTTTTTTGCATACACTGCCTATAAGTTTTTTCACGAACGGAATGTGATTGTTTAAATAATACTCTACATCAAAATGTTTATTCTCTTCATGCGGGTAGAGAACAGTTACTTTTATCACTGCGAGTAGTTTTGTGTAATTAGGAATCGTGAACAAACCTATTCAGAACAATGCTTTCCTGCAATAACACTTTTGTGTTAGAGATATCCAACTTACAATTTTGATGTTTCTAAAGCTTCACCAGCTTAAACGATTTGATTTGCCCCTTCATTCTAAGCCGTATAACATAATTACCTGCGGCAAGCTTTGAAATATCAGTACCGTTACCTGATAGCACCTGTTTTAAAACTGTATTTCCGTTCATATCAA
>JAEZRL010000346.1 GCA_023440945.1 Bacteroidota bacterium | reverse complement strand
TTATCAATGTAAAACTGCGGCTGCAATAATTCCGTCCAGTGAAAATCTAATAAGATCTGTAAAAGCATTTGTCTTTATTTATTTTATCTAAAGTCAAGGGCCGATGATTCAGGCGTAAGGTAATTTCTTTTTGCCTTATACCTTTATATCTTCTGCCTTTTCCCATCCGCCTTAACCCTCAACCATTTCTTCATCCAAACTATTTTCCCATTTGCTTACAACACTTGTTGCGAGGGCATTACCAAGAACATTAGTCATACTGCGAAACATATCGCAAAAATGGTCTATCGGCAATATTAACGCAACACCTTCCGGTGGAATATTAAACATGGCACAGGTTGCCAAAACAACAACGAGTGAAGCTCTTGGCACGCCTGCAATACCTTTGCTTGTCAACATCAGAACAAGCAGCATCGTTAATTCGGTTCCCACATCCAAATGAATACCGTAAGCTTGTGCAATAGCAATACTTGCAAAGGTCATGTACATCATGCTTCCATCAAGATTAAAAGAATAACCAAGTGGCAGAACAAATGCAACGATCTTATCTTTGCAGCCAAATCTTTCCAACTCTTCTGTTAAACGCGGAAAAACAGCTTCGCTGCTGGTAGTACTGAAAGCAATGATCAACGGCTGAACAATTCTTTTTAATAATGCAGGTGTTCTTTGTTTAAGAATGATGAAACCAACTGCAATAAGCACGATCCATAACAAGGCAATCCCTATCAGGAAGTAAACAAAATATTTTGCGTAGAAAATAAATATCTCCAAACCATTTGTAGCGATAACTGCAGCGATAGCACCAAATACACCAACCGGTGCAAACCACATTACATAACCAACCATCTTTAATATTACATGCGAAACAGCATCCAATGCTTTCACTACGATCTTTCCATAATCACCCAGTGCAGCAGTGGCAACACCAAAGAAGATGGAGAATACAACAATCTGCAATATTTCGTTGGTGGCCATTGCATCAATCAAACTTTTAGGAAAAACATGCTCTACAAAATGTTGTAAGGTGAATGCATGTGTGCCACTTGCCAATTCTTTTACACTCTCCGGGTTAGCATTTTGCAAATTAAAACCGGCTCCGGGTTTAAAAAAGTTTACGAGCACTAATCCCAATAATAAGCTCACCAGTGAAGCAGATACAAACCATAATAACGCTTTGCCGCCCACTCTTCCCACCGTTTTTAGATCGCCTAATTTTGCAATGCCTACAACCAATGTGGAAAACACAAGCGGTGCAATGATCATTTGTACAAGCCGCAAAAAGATGGTAGTAAGTAGTTTTATATTGTTCGAAAACGAAGCTGTGAAACCAGGCGTTGCCGTTGCAAAAACAATGTAACCCACAATAGCGCCAACAACCATGGCAACAAGGATATAGATGGTAAGCTTATTAGAATTCTTCATGCGGGATGCAATATAAGGCGAAACGAAACAATTTTTTAACGAACGAAGAAATGAAAATACTATCGGCTTAGGTGGATGAAATATAAGAAACTGTCTAAATTCTAGTTTTGAATAAACCAGGATAAACCTTCTTTGACGATTTCATGAAAAATCTTATGGCCTTAGTGGCAAAAACAAAATGCAGAAGCACAAAGAGCATAAATAGAAAACTTCTTAAACTCACCAAAGCAACTTCTAAAATATTTTCAGACAGCTTCTGAGAAAGAATAAAAAAATTTAAGATAAAACTGATGTAACGATTTTACTATGCAGTTATTACAACGATTATAAAAGTTTTCGATTGATAAAAAAATAAATCACTATTTTTCCGACCGCTAAAACACAACTTACAGTATGAGTTTATTTGTTAGAAAGCCTTTATCAGTGTTATTGAATGAAGCATCTGAAACAGGTGAAGATTCGTTAAAAAGAACCCTTAGCTCTGGATCTCTTATCGCTTTAGGAATTGGTGCTATCATTGGCGCCGGGTTGTTTTCAATTACCGGGATGGCTGCAGCTAATTATGCAGGGCCAGGAATTATGATCTCTTTTATTATTGCAGCAATTGGTTGCGGTTTAGCCGGGTTATGTTATGCAGAATTTGCGTCAATGATTCCGGTTGCAGGGAGTGCCTATACGTACTCTTATGCTACCATGGGTGAGTTTATCGCCTGGGTTATTGGTTGGGATCTGGTTTTGGAATATGCAGTTGGTGCTGCAACGGTAGCATCAAGCTGGTCAGGATATTTGGGAAAATTATTATCTTCTTTTGGTGTTGCGCTTCCTCCTGAATTAATGACAACTCCGTTTGATGGAGGGATATTGAATCTTCCTGCCGTTTTTATTGTTGTTATTATGTCTTTAATACTTATCAGGGGAACAAGTGAATCTGCATGGGTAAATGGTTTTATTGTTATTTTAAAAGTTGCCATTGTTATTGTATTTGTTATAATAGGATTTAATTATATCAGGCCTGAAAATCATCATCCTTTAATTCCACCAAATGAAGGTGAATTTGGAAAATTCGGATGGACCGGCATAATACGTGCGGCAGCAGTGGTTTTCTTTGCCTATATCGGTTTTGATGCGGTCTCCACCGCCGCACAGGAAACAAAAAACCCTAAAAAGGCAATGCCGATCGGTATCCTGGGATCGCTTGCAATCTGTACCGTTCTTTATATCTTATTTGCCTATGTTATGACTGGTGTAACACACTACACTAATTTTGAAGGTGGTGAATTAGCTCCTGTTGCAACTGCAATTGATTATATGGGACCAATGGTAAACGGAACAGTTCCACAACCTGATTATCCCTGGTTAAATACCGCCATCATCATTGCCATTTTGCTTGGATATTCTTCCGTGATCCTTGTTATGCTTTTAGGCCAAAGCCGCGTATTCTATTCAATGAGTGTTGATGGATTATTACCAAAAGTTTTTTCTGATGTTCATCCAAAACGCCGTACTCCGTATAAATCAAACCTGTTATTCATGCTTTTTGTAAGCTTGTTTGCCGCTTTTATTCCGGGAAGGATAGTGGGAGAAATGACGAGCATCGGAACTTTATTTGCCTTCATCCTCGTTTGTGCAGGTGTATTGGTTATGCGCAGTAAAATGAAAGACGCCCCACGTGCATTCAGGGTGCCATTCGTTCCCTTAATACCTGTTCTGGGAATTTTGGTTTGTTTGGGAATGATGGTATTCCTTCCATTTGATACCTGGATAAGGTTGATCGTTTGGATGCTGATCGGTCTTGATATTTACGTTGTTTATGGTGTTAAGAAAAGTTCTCTGAACAAGGGAGGCCTTCATAAAAAAGACCAGGAAATTATCGCCGTCTGCGGAATTTCACTTGCTATTTTATTAGCTATTCTTGGTGTTGCTCATCATAAAACTACAGCAGTAGGTGAACAGGATACAGCATTATTCTATTTCTCATTAATATTTGCTGCACTCCATTTCATCTATTTTGGCATAAGATATTTCAATAAAGGGAAAAGTGAATCTACAACGGTTTAAATAGAAAAAAGCCTTCCAAAACAGGAAGGCTTTTTTTCATAATCTTTAGAACGAAAATAGTATTCAGCTAAGACTAAGCGGTTGTTTGAATTAATTGAAAGTACTGATCATAGAGTTTTCCTAGTGCTTGAAAACTGAACGTACAAGTGAGTGACACAACCGGCGGCGCCATGAAAAACTATAGCTTGTTAAAAAAATAAATAATTCAAAATAGCCCTAAGAACTTATTTTTTTACCATATCTCTTAATTTCGCACCGATTTATTTGTAATCAATTTGAAGAAAATATTACCGCACTCAATTAATTTATAGAAGTTTTTTATTTATGGGAAGAATATTCGAGGTTAGAAAAGCAACGATGTTTGCCCGTTGGGACAGGATGGCAAAACAATTTACACGTATTGGAAAAGAAATTGCGATTGCTGTAAAAGCCGGGGGACCTGATCCTGCAACAAATCCTGCCTTAAGACGCTGCATACAAAATGCAAAAGGCGTGAACATGCCTAAAGATCGTGTTGAAGCAGCGATAAAAAGAGCGCAGGGAAAAGAAA
>JAEZRL010000335.1 GCA_023440945.1 Bacteroidota bacterium | reverse complement strand
GTGTCAGATTCAGCACAATAAGAAATGCATCATATCCTTCTGCCTGGCGTATATAGGCGATCATATTTAATCCTGCTGTAGTAACAGGTGTAAAATCACCGATCATTAATGAAGGTTCGTTTTGCCGTAAACGAATAAGTCTGCAATACAACGATAACATTGAATGTTTATCCTGCTTTTGAACTTCCACATTGTTACGACGAAACTTTCTTTCAAGTCTTAACCAGGGTTTCCCTTTGGTAAATCCGGCATTGTCACTTGCATCCCATTGCATGGGTGTACGTGCGGGATCACGGCTCAGGTTTTTATCGGGCATGTTCAATCCCTGCGGATCCTGTACTTCATTAAAAGGAATGGCAACGTCCTGCATTCCGATCTCATCACCATAGTAAACGGTAGGCGTTCCGCGTAGGGTGAGTAATAACATGGCAGCTACCCTTGCCTGTTGCAACCCTACACGTGTAGCAATACGTGCCTGGTCATGGTTGCCTAAAACCCAGTTAGGCCAACCGCCGGCGGGAATAGCAGCTTCATATTCGGCAACGCCTGCGGAAATTTTATCTGCAACCCATTGCATTGAGATCAATAAAAAGTTGAAGGGCAAATTTGCGCCATTGTTGTCGGGGCCATAATAAGTAACGAGTTTATGAATAGGCAAATAAATTTCGCCTATCATCATACGTTCGGGATATTCATCCAGCACTTTACGCATCATGCGAACAATAACATGCACTCCTGGCTGATCAGTGGAATAAACAGGTAATAATTGTTCGTATGTTGCCATGTGTGGTTCATAATTCGGGTTAGGCGGATTGTTACGGAATTGATCATCTTTTATCATGTGCCACATTACATCCACACGAAAACCATCTACGCCTTTCTCCAGCCAGAAACGCATAACATTCATCATCGCCTGCTGAACCTCAGGATGCCGCCAGTTAAGATCGGGTTGTTCTTTCAAGAAAGCATGATAATAGAACTGGTTTGTTTTTTTATCCCATTCCCAGGCACTTCCTCCGAAAACACTTAACCAGTTATTTGGTTCGCTGCCATCAGGATTTGGATCATGCCAGATATACCAATTTCGTTTTGGATTGTCTCGCGAAGAACGTGATTCTAAAAACCAGGGATGCTGATCGGAAGTATGATTGGGAACAAGATCGAGTATTAATTTCATTCCTCTATTATGAACCTCCTTCAATAATTCATCAAAATCATTCATGCTGCCAAACAAAGGATGAATCCCTGTGTAATCAGAAATATCGTAACCAAAATCCTTCATGGGGGAAGGGTAAATAGGAGAGAGCCACACAGCAGTTACGCCAAGCCATTTTAGATAATCTAAACGACTGATAATTCCTTTAAGATCGCCAACACCATCGCCACTGCTATCCTGGAAAGACCGTGGATAAACCTGGTAAATAATTCCTTTCTGCCACCATAAAAATTGTTGTATATTCTGTTTCATTGGCTTGTTTTTTATTACTACCTAAAAAGCAATTGCTTTACCTCAACAATTTTCGTACTAATATCAGAGATACGAAGTCTGAAATTTGAAACGAATGCACATATCTGCAAATGTGTGATGTATTAATACAAACTCATTTCCTGTTTAATTAATAACCGAACGATGAAAGGATTATTTCTGTAATAATTATTTTCTGTTGGTTTCAATGAAACGCTTTGCATTTTTTGCGAAGCAACAAAGGTGCTATAAGTACTAAAGCTTGTATCATAAAATCAATACAACATCTATTGAAGTTTTAATGAAAAAATGCAGTAAATGTTTACGATCAATCAAGAACATTGAGAAAAAATTACACTTCAAAAACGTAAAAAGGACATTTATAACCGGCTTTTATAAGAATAGGTTTTGCAACATTAAAAACTTTTACACCATTAGAAGTTTGTCCTTCCAGTACACCCATGTGTGCATGGCCATGAAATGCCGCCGCTACATGCCTGCGAGTTAAAGGCTCTGCTAAACGGGAGCAACCAAGAAAAGGGAAAATTGCTTCCGGTTCGCCAACTACTGTTTCTTTTATGGGAGAATAATGCAGCAAAGCGATCTTTGGTATATCGCTATATTCCTGGTCTAAACGTGCAAGTGCTCTATCGAGATGCAGCGCTTCATCAACGGCTTCCTGCACAAATGCTTTCATAGCGCCTTCGCCAAACATGGAAAGCATGTGGTTATCAAAACCTCCACCAAAACCTTTAACGCCTGCAAAACCAATATCGTTTACAACAATGGCTTCGCCGTCCAGGATATGTGTATCCGGATGTTTTTGTACCATTTGTCTTATTAGTTTATGTCGGCCTTTTTCATAATCATGATTGCCTAAAACGCCAACAACCGGAATGGTGCAAGCTTTTAATTCTTCAACCAAAACCTGCGCTTCGCCTTCGTCGCCGGTATCGGTAAGGTCGCCACATATTAACAACACATCTGCTTGTTTTGAGGCTTCTTTAAAATATTCACTCCATTTGCCCCTGTCAGTTTCCCGGAAATGAATATCGGCAACTGCCGCAACCCTTTTCTTTTTCTTGTTCTTTTCTTCATCCATAATATGTCAGGTAGTTTTTATGGTTGAGACCTTGTAATCCCACACTTTTATATCGATTGAATATTGCGTTTGATCTATCACCGGACCACGACAAACTTTTTCTACTGCAGGCGGAAG
This sequence comes from Bacteroidota bacterium, assembly GCA_023440945.1. Lineage (GTDB taxonomy): Bacteria > Bacteroidota > Bacteroidia > Chitinophagales > Chitinophagaceae > JAEZRL01. The sequence continues at coordinate 2,383 of JAEZRL010000335.1, read as the reverse complement.
GTCATATTGTTCTTTTGCCCTGCAAATAAGTTCATCAAAAAGCCATTGAGGTATGATGTCGTGATATTCTGAAGGATATACAAACTGGAAAATCAAAAGCTGGGCCAGTAACAAATGCCAGTGCTGATCGAGGCGGAATAAGACCCTTTTCCAGTCAATTTTTTTCCCGTAACGCATCATGATATGATTAACATCGGCGCCATCATATCTTTCCCTGTTCTGTACATAAATTTTGCACCAGATCAATTCTTCAGGAGGTAATATTTTCACCTTCACCCCTTCAAATTCAGCATCTGTTGCATGTTCAAGCCAGGTATCATCCACCCGACAAATATTATTAACCGTATCAAAAATGATATCAATAAAATGATCCCCTTTGAAAACTTTTGCCAGCCACCTTACGTCTGTTAATTCGGTAGTGTAACCTTTGTCTGCGAAGAATTTTAAGATTTTAGGGTAATCGCTTGGTTTGCAAAAAATATCAAGATCTTTTGTATCCCTGTAAATATCGGTATAATGAAACATGGCAAATGCACCTCCAAGCATAAATGGTGCACCGCTTTCATGTAACAGTTCAAGTGCTTCTTTATAAAAAGAATGAGCTTCTTTTTTTTGTGCTTCTGTTTTCAGCATAGGTTATTAACTATCTTGTTCTGTTGATTGATGAGTTCCGGTGCGTAAGTCTTCTTCTTGTTGGCCCGGCGACGAGGTAAATAATTAGCCCGATAACCGGCGCAAAAAATATTACTGCAGCCCAGAATATTTTTACAGGAAATAAAATATCGTTTCGTTTAATAAGGGTGAGCAGGGAAATAACAAGTATGATAAACCATATAATGATGGCCACCATGATTATGATCATTAATACAGATGAAATATCTGAGAGCATAACTTGTTTTCAGATACTCAATCTATTTTAATGCCAGTATTTTACTGAAAGTTTTGGCTTTTAAGTTTCTGCTTTAAGTTTTCGGATTTCTTTGGTCGGGTTTATTTGATTTCGACGTTTGCCTTCTGATCAACTACAGCCTGATGCATTGATTTTAAAAAACGGTGCATGTGCTGCATATCTTTTACATTGTCTGCAATCAGGATAAAATTCTTTCCTGCTTGTTTCAGTCTTGCCTTGTTGGTACCTGTTTGCAGATAATCGAGAATATTTTTGAAAAGTTCTGATTCGAAATACGGTGAATCAGGCCGATTGATAAAATAACAGCGAAGTGTATCTTCTTTTAAACTCATCTTTTCAAAACCCAGGTCTATTGCCAAACGTCGACAACGAACAGTTGTAAAAAGATCTTCAAGAGGTTTTGGCGTTGGGCCAAAACGATCAATCATTTCTTTATGAAAATCTTTCAGTTCATCTTCATTTTCGCAACTGTCCAATCTTGTATATAAGGATAAACGTTCTGTAATGCTTTCTACATATTCATCAGGAATAAGTATTTCGAGATCGGTGTCAATGGTACAATCGGTAACATAATCATCCTGCCTGCTTATTTCTTCTTTAAACAAATCTTTGAAAGAAGTTCGCTTTAATTCGCGTATCGCTTCTTCAAGAATTTTCTGATACATCTCAAAACCTATCTCCGCCATAAAACCCGTTTGCTCACCGCCTAATAAATTACCAGCACCACGAATATCCAGATCACGCATGGCAATTTGAAAACCGCTTCCCAGGTCACTAAATTGTTCCAATGTTTGCAAACGTTTACGTGAATCGGTTGGTAAAGTACTCATTGGCGGAGCAATCAAATAACAAAAAGCTTTTTTATTGCTGCGGCCCACACGCCCTCTTAACTGGTGCAGATCGCTCAAACCAAACTGATGGGCATTATTAACAATGATGGTATTTACATTGGGAATATCAACACCACTTTCAACGATATTTGTGCATACAAGCACATCGTATTTGCGATCAATAAAATCAAGGATTTTTTCTTCAAGTACATTCCCTTCCATTTGGCCATGTGCATAAGAAATACTTAAATCAGGACAAAGACCTTGTATAAGCGCCGCCATTTCTGCTAAACCATGCACACGATTATGAATAAAGAAAACCTGGCCCCCACGTTCGGTTTCAAAATAGATAGCATCGCGGATGAAATCTTCATTGAACACACGTGCTTCTGTTTGAATAGGCTGCCGGTTTGGTGGAGGTGTATTTATGATGCTTAGATCTCTTGCACCCATCAAACTGAATTGTAGTGTACGTGGAATAGGTGTTGCCGTAAGCGTTAAGCAATCAACATTTGTTTTTAAAGTCTTCAATTTTTCTTTGTGTGCTACGCCAAACTTTTGCTCCTCATCTACGATCATCAATCCGAGGGCTTTGAACTTTACATCTTTGCCTAATAATGCATGTGTACCAACGATAATATCA
>JAEZRL010000297.1 GCA_023440945.1 Bacteroidota bacterium | reverse complement strand
GGCCTTTACAGCCGAAAAATATTACGATTGATGGCTCATTAAGTTCGCAATTTTTAACGGGACTACTGATGGCTTTTGCAGCCTCAGAAGTAAGTGATGTTTCAATCAAAGTGAATAATTTGAAAAGCAAACCCTACGTTGACCTCACGTTAAAAGTGATGAAAGATTTTGGTTTGAAAGTGCCCGAGAATAAAAATTACGAAGAGTTCGTATTCAGTCGGTCGGCGGTCGACGCTCGACGGTCGACGGCCTATACTGTTGAGAGCGATTGGAGTGGTGGTGCATTTCTTTTAGTTGCCGGTGCGATTGCAGGAGATATTGTTGTAAAAGGCTTGGATATAAATTCTACACAAGCTGATAAAAAAATTATGGAAGCATTGCAGGATTGTGGCTGCAGACTTTCTGTTAAAGAGGGCAGCATTGAAGTTGGCCCTTCTGCTTTAAAAGCATTTCATTTCGATGCAACTGATTGTCCCGATCTTTTTCCACCGCTTGTTGCATTAGCTTCTTACTGTAATGGCACTACAACAATTGGAGGCGTTAACCGCTTAACCCATAAGGAAAGTAATCGCGCATTAACATTACAGGATGAGTTTGGAAAGATGGGCGTTGAAATAACTTTACAGGATGATATTATGCTTGTAAAAGGTGGGAATGGTGTAAAGGGTGCGCATGTACATTCACGACATGATCATCGCATTGCAATGGCTTGTGCTGTTGCTGCATTAAAAGCAGAAAGCGAAACAATAATTGAAGAAGCACAGGCAGTAGGAAAATCTTATCCGAACTTCTTTGAGCATATTAAAGATTTAGGAGCAGAGGTTTTTACTACAAAACAACAAGCACAAGTTTAATCACTCTTAATAACTCCCAGTTAGGGTTTGTTTATGAATTCATTCGGCCGCATATTTCGCGTAAATATTTTTGGTGAATCACATGGTGAAAGTGTAGGTATTAACATAGACGGAATTCCTGCAGGACTACCTTTAACTGTTGATGTTTTTTTAGAAGACATCGAACGCAGAAAAGGCGGTACACAAAAGGGTACCACGCCGCGGCAGGAAAGCGATCTGCCAATTTTTAAAAGTGGCGTTTTTAATAACAGAACAACCGGCGCCCCACTTACCATATTATTCGAAAATAACAATACACGTTCTTCTGATTATCAAAAGCAGCGAGCCGTTCCAAGACCTGGCCATGCAGATTTTGTTGCAAGCAAAAAATTTGGTGGCTTTGAGGATTACCGCGGTGGTGGTCACTTTAGTGGAAGACTTACGGTTTGTTTAGTTGCTGCAGGAGTCGTTGCGAAGAAATTGTTAGCATCAATCCAAATCAAAGCCTCCATCCTCGAAATTGGTGGCGAAACGGATCTCGAGAAAGGTCTTCAGAAAGCAATTGATCAAAAAGATTCTATTGGTGGCATTGTTGAATGCCGTGTTTCCAGTTTACCCATTGGTTTAGGCGAACCTTTTTTTGACAGCGTGGAATCTTTATTGGCTCATGCTGTATTTGCTATACCTGCTGTTCGGGGCGTTGAATTTGGAACAGGTTTCGCAGCTGCGCGGATGTTTGGGGCAGAACATAATGATGCAATTGAAAATGCTTTTGGAAAAACAAGAACCAACCATGCAGGAGGTGTTGTAGGCGGTATAACAAATGGCAACGAACTTGTTTTTCGTGTTGGTATCAAACCAACTTCATCCACACCCAAGGAACAACAAACGTGGAACTGGGAAACAAACCAGGTTGAGAATTTCTCGGTGAAAGGACGACATGATCTTTGTATCGCATTGCGTGTTCCTGTAGTGCTTGAAGCTGTTACAGCAATGGTTTTAGCTGACTTAATGATGCTTGAACAGAGAATACCACGGATTATTTCTGCAGAAGTGATACATGACTTAAGCACCTGAGTTGCCATAAAAGACCGAATGTACAAGTGAGTGACACAACCGGCGATGCCATAAAATCATCTGCTGGTATCAAAAAAATACTAAACAATTTATAGAACAGTACACAAACTTAATAATTGTGTTTACCAACATTTTTAAAAGCCTGCTGTACTAAAAAGTTTTGAATAGATTTGGGTATTACCTGGCTTAAAGTATAAGTGCATTTATTAAGAAAACCAGGTATAATAACAGCTTCACCTTTAAGCATTTTTGGAATAGCTTCTCTGGCTACTTCTTCTGCAGTAAGAATGGATTTTTTTGCAAGTCCTTTTAAATCTTTATTGATCGCTATCGTTTTATGATTACTGTCTGTTCCTCCAGGACATAATACACTTACCGTTATACCGCTGTCCTTTAATTCTATCCTGAGTGAACGGGAAAAGGAATAAACAAAAGCTTTGGTTGCAGAATAAACCGTTTTATCAGGAATGATAAAAAACCCACCCATGCTGCCAAGATTTAAAATATGAGCAGGAGGACTTTGTTTGAGCACAGGTATAAGAAGCCGTGTTAACATACAGGTCGTTACAATGTTCAGATTTATCTGTGTTGCATAAAAATCGGGAGACACTGTATCAAATCTTCCCTTAGAGCCGATGCCAACATTATT
>JAEZRL010000128.1 GCA_023440945.1 Bacteroidota bacterium | reverse complement strand
GCATTCGGAAAAGCTACGTCGCATTTTATTTTCCATGGACGTTCACCTTCAAAAAACGCACAGTCAAACTTCTTAGCGTATTCACTTATTCTTCCTCTTTGTTCATTTTTCAGTTCAAAAATAAACTGAAGCTTTTCTTTGTCTATGCCTTTAGGATCATAAACAAAACCATCAGAATCAGATATGGTTACTACTTTAGCACCTTCTTCAATACATTTTTCAATGGTAAACTGGGCAACATTTCCCGATCCTGATTGCACGACCGTTTTTCCTTTCAACGATTCATTTCTCGTCGCCAGCATTTCCCATGCAAAATAGACAAGACCATAACCTGTTGCTTCAGGACGTATCATGCTGCCTCCGTAAGCGGCTCCTTTACCGGTTAAAACGCCGGTAAACTCATTTTTTATACGTTTATATTGTCCGAACAAATAACCAATTTCTTTACCTCCAACGCCTATATCACCTGCAGGCACATCAATATCATTGCCTACGTGCCTGTACAATTCAGTCATAAAGCTTTGGCAGAATTTCATGATCTCATTATCTGATCGTCCTTTGCTGTCAAAATCGGCGCCGCCTTTACCCGCTCCCATTGGTAATCCTGTCAAACTGTTTTTAAACACTTGCTCAAATGCAAGAAACTTAAGAATACTCAAATTAACGCTTGGGTGAAAACGCAAACCGCCTTTATATGGACCAATAGCACTGTTCATTTGAATTCGGTAACCTCTGTTAATTTCAATTTCACCTTTATCATTTAACCAGGGCACACGAAACATTATTACTCTCTCCGGCTCTATAATTCTTTCCAGCACTTTTTTCTTTTTATAGACAGGATGTTTTTCTATATAAGGAATTAAAGATTCAGATACATCATAAACAGCTTGTACAAACTCCGGCTCATGCCTGTTTCTTTTTTTTACTTCTTCCATAAATGCATTTAAAGCATTTTCGGTTTGATTCGGCACTTCTTTTACCACGCTCATATTGTGTATTGAAAATTTTAAAAAGTTGCACAAAATTAGAATGCTTTTATTACAAAACCGCTTTAATGTTTTGCCGCATGATTCCAGGAAAAAGAAAAAAATTTTTTAAGAAAATATTCTAATTGCTTCCTTAGGCAAAGGAAGTTTTTATTCTTCTTTCTTCCACACTGCTTTTATCATCCGGTTTTTGCCCTGCATATCTTTTTTCAACCTGATATCTATAAAACCATTTTGTTGCAAAAGATCCACCACTTCTTCTCCATGCACTTCGTTTATCTCAAAAAAAAGAAAACCATTTTCTGAAAGATGCTCTGATGCATACTGAGTTATAGCACGATAAAAAAGAAGCGCATCCTCTCCTGTTACAAACAGAGCAAGATGCGGTTCATGTTTCAAAACATTTTTCTGCATGCTTTCAGCTTCGCTTTGTTTGATATATGGCGGATTACTAACGATGATATCAAAAACCTCTTTATTTTTTTCAACTTCTTCACTCAAAATATCCATTTGATGGAAAGAAACTTCAGCTTCCTGTTCATGTGCATTTTGCTTTGCAACTTCTAATGCATGTTCGGATATATCTACTGCATGTACATCTAATTGAGGTAATTTCTTTTTTATTACAATGGGAATACATCCGCTTCCTGTTCCAATGTCTAATAAATTCCGAATTTTGAATTCTGAATTTCGAATTTCTTCAATAATCCATGCAACCAACTCCTCTGTTTCCGGTCTTGGTATTAAAACATTTTCGTTTACATAAAATTTCATCCCTGCAAACCATGCTTCATGCAAAACATATTGTACAGGTTTATGCTGCATCAATGCATTTGCATAATCTTCCAACAATTCCTGCTGTTGTGCATTTAAAGGAAATTGTTTATTCATGATGCGGTCAATCTTTCTAAAACCCGTAACATTTTCAATCACTATATCACTGATGTTTATCGCCTCTCTATCATCGTATAATTCATACAACTTCAATAACAATTGCTGATATGCCTGCTGGATAGTCATGGTACAATAATACATCTTTCCGCTACTTTTGCTTTGATGAATAAAGATGAAATATACATGCACCGCTGTATCGAACTGGCTAAACTTGGAGCAGGTTATGTTGCTCCTAATCCAATGGTTGGCGCTGTGCTTGTATATGAGGATAAGATAATCGGTGAAGGTTATCATGCATTATACGGACAAGCGCATGCAGAAGTAAATTGTTTGAATAGCGTGAAGGAAGAAGATAAACATCTTATCCCTTTATCAACTTTATATGTTTCGCTTGAACCTTGTGCGCATTATGGAAAGACTCCACCTTGCAGTAACTTGATTATCCAGAAGAAAATACCGAAAGTAATAATAGGTTGCAGTGACCCTTTTAAAGAAGTGAATGGCAAAGGCATTGAAAGATTACAGGCAGCAGGTGTTGAAGTTGTTACAGGTGTATTGGAAAATGAATGCAGATTATTGAATAAACGCTTCTTCGTTTTTCATACACAACATCGTCCTTTTATTGTTTTGAAATGGGCACAAACTGCTAACGGAAAAATTGCAAATAACACAGGTGAGCGTTTGTTTATCTCCAATGAATTTACCAATCGTCTTGTACATAAATGGCGGAGCGAAGAGATGGGAATTTTAGTTGGAACTAATACTGTTTTTGCAGATGATCCACAGCTTAATAATCGTTTGTGGAATGATAAACAACCGGTACGTTTGATTGTTGACATGAACCTGCGGCTTCCATCCTCTTTAAAAATTTTTGATAAACAACAGCCAACTGTCATCTTCAATAAAATCAAACAGGAGCAGGAAGATAATTTGCTGTATTACCAGGTAACGGATGATGTGAGCATTATTCATCAAATTCTGAATGCCTGTTATCAAATGAATATTCAAAGTATATTAATAGAAGGCGGAGCAAAATTATTGCAGTCATTTATTGATGAAGATGCATGGGATGAAGCAAGAATTATCACCAATGAAAAATTATACGTCGATGGACTTTCATCACCACAACTAAACAATAATATCATTATAAACTCCGAACATATTTTTAACGACAGGATAGATTATTTTACACGCATCTCAACAAAAGCATAAAGATGATACCGGAACTAAGCGAGGAAACAAAGAATATTCTGGGTTTGCAGCTTCCAACAGATCCACGCTGGGTTAACCTGGCACAAATGAGCCTGCAGGAAGTTTTGACTGACCATGCTTATTGCGAACAAAAAGCAGCAACAAGTTGTATCTCGCTTATTCAAAAGAATGCAGATAAAGAACAGTTAGTGAATGAACTTGCACCTGTTGTTACAGAAGAGTGGGGACATTTTCGTTTGGTGTTGCAGGAATTACGTAAACGCAAATTGCCTTTAGGCAAACAACGTAAAGATGAATATGTGAATAAGCTGATAGAATTTCAGCAAAAAGGCGGAAAGGAAGAAGATCGTTTTTTAGACCACTTACTAACAATGGCTTTGATAGAAGCAAGAAGCTGCGAACGTTTTAAACGTTTGAGCGAAGGTTTGAACGATGAATATCTACGCAATTTTTACAGGCGATTTATGGAAAGCGAAGCAGGCCATTATGCGTTATTTATAGAATTAGCTGAGACTTATATCAATAAAGAAAAAGTGCGCAAACGCTGGTCAGAATGGCTGGCTTATGAAGCTGGAGTAATGCAACATCTGGAAGTAAGAGGTGACAGGATGCATTGAGTTTACCATTTGTTCGTTTTTGATTACCAGCCTAAGATTTAATCCTTTACCGTTTTCCAGTTTACTTTCTACTATTTCTAAATTCATAATTCGCTTTTTCTGATTTAAATTTCTAATTTCATCTGTCCTAACTAAAACTCCTGTCATGATACTCTGGATCATTATTGCCATCATAGCATTACTCATTATCTGGTTTATTGCTATGTACAATGGCTTTATAAAAGCACGAATAAAAATTGATAACAGTTGGAGCGATATAAATGTTTTTCTTAAAAAACGTTTCGATCTTATTCCGAACCTTGTTAATACAGTAAAAGGTTATGCTGCACACGAAAAGCAAACATTAGAAAACGTGGTGCAGGCTCGTAATGCAGCAGTTGCAGCGCCAACGGGTGATGTAGAAAAAGTATCTCAGGCAAACCAGGCACTTGGCGGTGCATTAAGAGGTTTGCTTGCAGTTGCTGAAAGTTATCCTGATCTGAAAGCCAATCAAAATTTTTTGGAATTACAAGCTGCACTTCAAAGCATCGAAAGTGATCTAAGCAATGCCCGCAGGTATTACAATGCTACCGTTAGAGATTACAATACTTCTATTCAACAATTTCCAGGCGTTATTATTGCTAACATGACTGGCTTTACAAAACGAGAATTCTTTGAACTGGATAATACCACGGAGTCTAAAAACGTGGAAGTGAAGTTTTAAAATTACACCCCAAGTGAGAACACTTATTGCAACCCTTTTCTTGGTTTTTATCAGCATTCATTCTGCCGTTGCACAGGAATATTTCACTATCCAGTCTTATAATGTTGCAGTTGAAGTGAACGAAGATGCTTCATTGGATATTGATGAAGATATACTTGTTCATTTTACGGAGCCGCGTCATGGCATTTATCGCTTCATTCCCTATAAATATCCTTTGCAGTCCTTACCTGCGGCAACGGAAAAAGCAAACAGGCAAATGGAATTTGGCGGATATGCACACATCATAATCGAAAATATAAAAGTAGAAGGATGGAATTATGAGATAACTACTGAAGGTGATAATAAAGTAATAAAGATTGGTTCTGCAAATAATTTAGTTGATGGAGATCAAACATATTCTATTCATTATCGTGTATTGAATGCGATTAATTTCTTTACAGATCATTCAGAGCTTTATTATAATCTTATCGGCAACCAATGGAATACAACCATTGAATCTGTTCACTTTGATATCAATTTATATAAAGCGCTTGACGAACTTCCTTTTTATTTTGTAGCAACAGGGCCTGCAGGTTCAAAAGAAAATAATACAGTAACCAAATGGACGGATAATAAAGTCTTCTCCGGTTCTTCTACACAACTACTTAATAACAATGAAGGTGTAACCATTGGTATTCGTTTTCCAAAAGGTTATTTAACGGAACAAAATTACAGAATGAAAGGTGTTTGGTGGCTCGCACTTCCTGTAATTGCTTTTGTTTTATTCTTTTGGGTGTGGAAGCGATGGGGAAAGGATGAAAGAATAACGATACAAACAGAATACTATCCGCCGGACAATATCAGCCCAAGTTTATCCGGTTATCTTATTGATGACAAATTAAACAGAAGAGATCTTACAGCACTTGTTCCTTATTGGGGTGCAGGGGGTTATTTAATGGTGAAGGAAACAGAGAATAAATTGTTGTTTGGCTTGATAAAAAATTCGGAATATGAATTCATTAAACTAAAAGATTTGCCAACCGATGCAAAGCTGTTTGAAAAAACTTTATTTAATGGCATTTTTGAAAGTGGTGATAAAGTAAAACTGAGTGATTTAAAAGATGTTTTATACAAATCAATGAACAAAGCAAAAAGCGAGTTGGAAAGTGAAGTGGACAAAGATGATTATTATGTAAGAGGTTCAAGGGGAACGGGAGCTTTGTTTATTATTGTCGGTATTATTTCTTTGGCATTTGGTATTATGCAATTATTGAACGAGGAAAACATGAACAACTGGTTTGGTATTGCTTTTATTGCAAACGGAATTATCGTATTTGTTTTCGGACTTTTTATGGGAAAGAAAACAAAGAAAGGAACCTTTTTGTATCAGAAACTTGCAGGTTTTAAAGAATTCATCAAGTTAGTGGAGAAAGACCGTTTGCAGGAATTTTTAAAACAGGATGAACATTATTTTGATAAGGTACTTCCTTATGCCATTGTTTTTAATATGGCTGATACCTGGAAAGACAAGCTGAAAGGTCTTGAAATTCCACCTCCAACATGGTATGTAGGTAACTACAACACTTTTACAACCGTTGCCTTTATGAACAGTCTTGATCATTCTATGAGGGCCATGACAAATACATTCTATAGTTCACCTTCAGGTAGCGGAAGCAGTGGTGGAAGTTTTGGCGGCGGTGGCTCTTCCGGTGGTGGCTTTGGAGGTGGCGGAGGAGGAAGCTGGTAAGGTAAAGCTACAGCACAAGCAATCAAATTTCAGATTTATTATTCCAATCTTACTTTTTGATATACCCTAACATAATCCACTTCGAATTTAATGGGATGTTTGGTAACAGAAGGATCACCACCGTTTTGTCCTAATGCTAAATTTAGCAACAGGTAATGTGGCTGATGAAAAGGATTGCTTCCATCAGCATTAAGCGTTTTGTTTAATGAAGTGCTGTTCAGTAATTCATCATCGAGATACAATTTGATAGAATCTTCGTTCCAATCCATTCTCCAAATATGAAATTTATTCGCCCAATCTTTATCCTTAGCTGTAAAATGAATAAGCGGTGTTGTTTCGGTATGCCACTTCGCTACAAAAAGCGTATCAGTTCCCCAGGCCAGATTTGCAAGTATGGTTGGAACACTTTTGATGCGGTAAAATTCCATAATATCCACTTCGCCATTCGAAGGCCAGGAACGTTCAATACCTAAAGTCCAGATAGCGGGCCAAGCTCCCTGCGCCGTATCAATTCTTGCTCTTATCTCAAAACGCCCATAC